>WAOW01000008.1 GCA_015521085.1 Candidatus Thermodiscus eudorianus | reverse complement strand
GGGAGATACACTGAGATGCTCCACGAATTCGACATAACGGTCTTGAGAGATCATGCAGAACCCAAGGAGCTACTAGAAGCCATGAGAATATACAGGCTAACCCCAAGCGACGCTATTATAGCCTTAACCTGCAAGCATAGAGGCATAGATATTATTCTCACTTTTTACGAGGACTTTAGGAGGATACCTTGGTTGAAGGTTATACCCTAAGGGTCCTCTCGGGTTTAGTGAGCCTAGATACAATAGACGTGTGATTATACCACATGATTATCAAGACTGAGTGGGCCTCAGCTATGATTCGAGGTTTCCGCGTTTAACACACCCCTCATTGAGGCTAGCAATGGCTTGGAGACCTTGTGTGGCGGGCCCGCCGGGATTTGAACCCGGGACCGCCGGCTCCGAAGGCCGGCGCTCTCTCCTAGCTGAGCTACGGGCCCTCTCCTCTGTGTTTTCCTGTGTCGAATTGTGGGTGTTTTATTTGGTTCTCTGGCTATTTGATGTGGGTTTGATAGGATGTTGTGTTGGAGGGGTCTGTAGCGATGTCTAGGATGGATTGTTTATCTTGTTAGTGTTTTAGCTAGCTCTAGTCCTGTGATGAGTCCTATGGGTTTGTCGTTGTCTACTACGACTACCGCCCTGTAGCGGTGTCTAAGCATTTTGTCTGCTACCTCTGCTATGCTTGAGTCTGGGTCTACTCTTGGTGGTCTTAGTTTTATGGCGTCTGCCACTATGACGTATTTTATCGGCGTTATCCTCTTGGGTTCTCCGCGTGATAGCTCGTAGTATTTTATGAAGACCAGGGCTATCTCGTCTACCCCGACTACTCCTACGAACCTCCCCTCTTCCATGACTGGTATGACGCTGAGATCGTGCTGGAATATTAGTTGCCTAGCGTGTAGTATCTTCGTCTGCAGGTTTACAACCGCGGGGGGAGTCCTCATCACGTCCCTAGCCCTTACGTCGGCCGCGTCCCTTGAATCCTTGACTTGCTCCGCTAGCTCCCAGCGAGATACAAGGCCTATGGGCTCGCCGTCTCTAACTACTGGGACACTGGTGAAGCCGTTAGTGGCCATCTCCTTAACTGCTTTCAGAAGGGTATCCTTCTCCCCCACGGTCACCACTGGCTCTGTCATGAAGCTGCTCGCGTGTAGGGCTGAGGGGGTTGTTTGCTTCGTCCTGACTGTTCCGAGCTTGAATATAACGTCCCTTAGGGTTAGGATTCCCCTTATCTTACCCTCCTCGGTTAGGGTTATCCTGTCGGTCTTGGCCTTGTCCATCTCCTCCAGCGCGGCCGCCAGCGAGTAATCCTTATCTAGCACAGGGGGTTCCCTGTCCATCACGTCTCCTATCGTCTTCAGTGTTATCTCCTCGAACACCTCAAGCTCACCCTGGTAGATGAATGCGCTGGGGATATTTGAAGCCGATGCCCCCTATTCCTGCCTCCTCGATAGGAGGGCTATCTCTATGTAGTGCGGCGCTAAGCGCACTATGTCCCTCATAGATATTACTCCGACAACCCTCTGGGTCTCCGGATCCAGCACCGGCAGGTGGCCTATCCCGTAGGTCCCCATTATGTCGGCCGCCTCCCTGACCGAGGACTCGGTGGTGACGTAGTAGGGGTTCCTAGTCATAACATCCTGAAGCATCACCTTCAACGGGTCCTTACCCGGGGCCACAACCTCCCTGACGAGATCGGTCTTCGTAACTATACCCAGTAGGCTTCCGTTCTCGTCGACAACTATCAGGCTCCCCACGCCGCTGTCAACCATCTTCCTGGCGGCGAGCTGGGCACTGTCTGTGGGCGACGCGGTTACGGGCGGCGTGCTCATTATGTCCTCGCACTTCAGTTCTTCAGGCATCTCGGCCAACACGGATTCACCGATATAATGGTTTCCCGGTATACACCTATATATCATGATTAGAGTGTATCCACCAGCGGAGTACGTGGGTTCGTGATGATATTGAAGAGGAGGATACTGGTCTACCCGCCTGGACACCCGTACCTGGTCGCAGTCTACATAACTGTAGCAGTCGTTATATCCCTCTTCGCCTCCAGCGCCCTCGCATCCATAATCGCCGAGCTAGGCGGCTTCGGGAGCCTCCCCCTATCCTACCTGGTCTCATACCTCATACTGCTCAGCCCTCCCCTGAGCTTCGTCAACATCGCCCTTGCAATGCTGAGGACCGGGTATGCCGAGCAGGTACTTGAAATGGATTACGTGGTAATCTTCGGCATACCCGTGCCCATACCCAGGGTGAGGCTTGTTGAGAGGAAGAGCATACTAGCCATAAACGTTGGAGGGGGACTTATACCGATAACGGCTAGCCTGATCCTGGCATACGTCCTGTGGCGCGGCGGAGGCGTATACGCCCTCTACGTGACGATAGCGGCAGTAGCTGTTACAGCCCTGGTAACTTATCTAACCTCAAGAGCGATACCCGGAGTCGGCATAGCGGTTCCAGCCCTCTTCCCTCCCCTAACCAGCTCCCTGGTCTCGATCGCGCTTGCAGGTAGCGGGCCTCTGGCGGCTATCGCAGCCTACATCGGAGGGAGCCTTGGAGCCCTTATAGGAGCTGATGTACTCAGGCTTGCCAGGGACCTGGATAAGCTTGTCGCGCCCGTGATTAGCATTGGCGGGGCTGGGGTCTTCGACGGCATATTCCTCTCGGGCGTTATAGCCGCTTTACTAGCGTACTAGAAAGGGGTCCCCAGGGATAGCCTAGGCAATAATAAAATTTTAAACATAATATATGTTATGAGGGTTTGGGGTACGGCTTTCCCAGGTAGTTCCCCTATCACGACTATGCCGCTGGCTCCTCTTTTAGGAGCTCCTCTAGGGCCTGGGGTCCCTCTTTCTTGAGACGCTCCAGCTCCTCTATTAATGCTTCGACTATGGGTCTATAGTCGCCTACCACGCCGTAGTCTGATTGCTTGAATATTGGCGCGTCGGGGTCGATGTTGATGGCCACGATCCTCCCGGCTTCCCTGACTCCCAGCATGTGCTGCGCCGCGCCGCTTATGCCGAGGGCTATGTAGAGTACTGGCTTAACCGACTTGCCGGTTTGGCCTACCTGCCTGTCGTGGGGGATCCATCCAGCGTCGACCGCCTTCCTCGACCCGGCCACTACGCCGCCTAGTATGCTTGCTAGCTTCTCTGCCAGCTTGATCCCGTCGGGGCCTCCTATTCCCCTGCCTATGGAGACTATTATCTCGGCCTTCTCTATCAGTACCTCCTCGCGCTTCACAGGCTTGTAGTAGGCTAGCTCCATTCCGGGCTTGATTATCTCGGCCTTCTCCTCAATGACTCTGCCTGTCCTATTCTCGTCCCTCGGGGGTACCGGGAATACGTTGGGCCTCGCCGTGCCCATTTGGGGTTTCCTGAAGGGCGTCTTGATGAATGCCAGCATTATGGCTGCGAAGGGTGGTCGTATCATGAGGACGTCTCCGGTCTTCTCGTCCACGTCGAAGTCTGTACAGTCGGCTGTTATACCGGTCCTCAGGGTGTTGGCTATGTATGGCGCCATCTCTCGTCCTTTCATCGTTGCAGAGACTAGTATCACCGAGGGCTTGTACTTCCTGGCTAGGTCGACGATTATGTGGCCGTAGACTCGGGGGTAGTAGGTCTTGAGCCTCTCATCGTCAACGACAATGACCTCGTCGGCTCCATGCTTTATCAGCTCGTCGGCCCACTTCTTAACGTCATACCCCACTAGGATCCCGACTATCTTCTCGCCGAGCTTAGACGCTATCTTCTTCGCGGGCGTTAGCATTTGTAGGCTGGCTTCATTCAACTCCTCCGAGTCTGCCTCGGCAACGACCCAGACGCCCTTGAACTCCTCTGGATCGTCACAGGGCCACTCCGGGCACAGCTTCTCACAGTCGGGCTTCTTCACCATCTACCTCACCCCCAGAGCGCCTTCTTCAAAAACGGGGCCACTGCCTCGTCTTGGAACAACTGTTTCAGTATCCAGCGCGCTGCGTCCTTCGGGTCCTTCGGCTGGTATACTATCTTCTTCCTGGGGACCTCTGGCATGAAGGTTATGTTGGCTACTACCGTGGGGGACCCTCTCAGGCCCACGCACTTCGGGTCTAGCCCTAGATCCTTGTTGGTCCACCAGACTATGGGTTTCTCTATCTTGGCCCTTAGCTTGTTGAGTAGCCTGACCGGCCTGGGCTCTAACGCCTTTATCGCCGTGGCCACTACGGCTGGAAGCTCTACGATGTACTCCTCTACAGCCCTCTCGGTTTGCCTCTTTACCTTGAGTCTTCCCTCGCCGACGAGCTCGGCGTCGCGGGCGTAGTAGACATAGGGCCAGTTCAGCCAGCTCGCGACCTGAGCGCCTATGTGGGCCGTGCTGGAGTCTATCGTCTCGTGGCCGAATATGGCCAGGTCGACGTGTCCTATCTCCTTGTCTATCTTCTCGATGCCCTTCGCCAGCACATAGCTGGTGGCCAGTGTGTCGGCGCCGGCGAAGGCCCTGTCGGTCAGGAGTATGGCTCTGTCAACGCCCATGCCGAGAACGTGCTCTAGGCCCTGTTCGGCCGGTGGGGGTGCCATGCTTATCGCTATAACCTCACCCCCGTACTTGTCCCGCAGCCGGAGGGCCAGCTCTACTGCCGGGAAGTCGTGTGGGTTTACTATAGATGGCACTCCCGCCCTAACGAGTGTACCGGTCTTGGGGTCGAACCTTACCGCCTGGGTGTTTGGGACCCACTTGATGCCTACCACTATCCTCATACACGTACACCCCCGCTACGTGAACCTATAGTGGACTCCACGTCCACTCTTCGGGTACTCCCACTTCATCCTCGGGTTGTCGGAGACGACCCTACACAGTCCACACTCCAGGCATCCCTCGTAGCTGTAGAGTAGCTTATTCCCCACTAGAGTGTAGCAGCCGCAGGGGCATAGCAGTGTTAGGGCCTTCGGTATACCGGTCTGGTCGTCGCTTGGAATTGCTATGTGAGGCTCCTCGTCTACGTCATACACGTTCCTCTGAAGCAAGTCCTCTATCTTGAGGGGTTTATCCAGGACCTTCTCCTCGCTCATAACTTGCTCACCACCGACAACAACTTGAATACGAGCCTTGAAAGCGAGAGGTTCTCCTCCTTAAGGGACTCCAGGAGCGCCTCCATTATAGTAGGCTCCTCGTAGTCCGCCTCGTATAGCTTGGCCAGCATGTTGTTGACCATGGCTGGGATCTGCGTGAAGAATAGAGGGTCTGACATGACCTTCTCTATCCCACGGTGTTTGTAGAGCTCCTTGTATACGAAGCTCCCCTTTATCTTCTTCTCGTAGAGGGCCATGTTCTCCTCCGTCGGCCCTCCATTATCGTGTGCATGGATTATCGTCTCCGCCGCCAGCTTTCCGCTATAGACCGCGTAGTCGACGCCCCTTATCGTGTACCCGGTGTTTAGTAGTAGGCCTGCAGCGTCTCCTACGACCAGTAGGCCTGGAAGGTATAGTTTCTTGGGCATGTAGCGGAGGCCTCCCTCGATGGTCATGTGGGCGCCATACTCCATGATGTCTGCGTCCCTCCAGAACCTCTTGAAGTACTTGTGGAGCCTGAGGCTCTCAACCATGCTCGGGAGGCTCTCCTTTAGCTTACCGGTCTCGGCGGCTTCCAGGGCCTTCCCTATGTGTATGACGAGTCCTATGCTCACCGTGTCTTTCATAGTGTAGATGAACCCGCCGCCGGGTATTCCCCTGGTTACGTCTCCTGCTAGGAGCCACGCGAGCCCCTCTCCCTTGTCGAGGCCGAATCGCTCTTCTATGTTTTTCTCTCCGACTTTCAATACCTCTTTGACGCCGAGCGCAACCGTCTCCGGGTTTATCTTCTCCACGAGACCCAGCTTCTCCAGGAGCTTCCTGTTCACGCCCTCAGCGTCTATCACGTAATCGGCGTATAGCTTATCGGGTCCACTCCTAATACCTATAACCCTGCCGTTGTCCTTAACTATCTCGTCAACAACAATCTCGTCCACCAGTATAGCCCCAGCCTCTACGGCCCTCTCAGCCATCCACTTAGCCATCTCCGTGAGGTATGTCGTGAACGCAACGCCCTTGGAGAGCTTGTAGTCTATAGTCGTTATCCTATCTCCATACACCAGGCTCATCTTCTCCTGGGTTACCCACCTGTGTATGGGCGCCTTCTTGTCGAGGTCCTGCCAGACCTCCCTCAGTGGGGCGGCATAGATCTTACCGCCGTAAACCTCCTTCGAACCAGCACCCCTGCCCCTCTCAACGATGACAACCTTGAACCCGGCCTTCGCCAGGAGATAGGCAGCGGCGCTCCCAGCGGGGCCTGCTCCAACCACTATAACGTCGAACTTCGTCGGCGTACCTGGCGGGGTACTCAAGAGCATTCCACCCAAAAAGTGGATTGGGTCAAGGTTGTATATTAGACAATATTGAGGGAGGCTACAGCATAGTCTAAACAAATACTTATTAAACCCCTATTAGCTAGGGGCCAGCTATACTGTTGAAGTTAAGGGCTACGCCACCGCCAATGCTCACGCCCGTGATGCGAGACTTGCCCGGTATCCTGGAGGCGAAGTCCTCATCTGGAACCGCCAGGATATACGATCCCCTCTCCCCTAGCAGCTTGTGGAGGCGTTTCTTCACCTCCCTAGCAGCCTCTATCCTCTTCAGCTCTCCCGGTATGAGGCTCGCGTAGCCTATTGCGTGCCTGGATACGACTTCTCTAGAGCCCTGGATGAGCCTCGGCGCTTGTTCCTCGTCGAGTGTTACCCCGAGCCATATCCTCACCGGGATCGGCGGGAGATAATTCTTCTTGCCGTAGACCATTACCCCGCCCTTCGCCAGGTATTCTCCTGTGGGGGGCGACAAGGATACCTGGCTCGCGTTAACGTAGAAGACCCTCACGGATCCTAGCCCGGCCTTCCAGGCCTTGCTATAAGCCACTGCTATAACGGCCGCGTCCATCAGGTCCTCTTCGCCGACGCTACCTCCTCTGGTTTTGATTATTACGGCTGGAGCCCCGTGTATGTCTGCATGCATGAAGATGTCATGTGGCTCCAGGTATCTTCTAACGAGTAGCTCGTTCTGGCCTGCATCCCTTCCACCTACTGCTAGGAACCCGTTCCTGGTTACCGTATAGTGGAAGTTTTCGAACCAGTACCTTCTTCTGACTTTATACCTCTCGTATAGGCTCTTGGCCTTTGCCTTGATGTCTAGCTCTTTGAGGCGTTTCTCAACGTCTACCCTAGAGGACTCCGCCCTCTTAGCCTTACCCTCCAGTACACCGGCTCTCTTGAAGTACTCTAGTATGAGGTCGTCCACACTCTTCACACTAACGGGGATCTCAAGCCTCTTATCCTCCACTATTACAATGTACCTATCATTACTCTTCTTCACGGCGACGCCGAGTTCCTCTAGGCACGCCTGGTCGTGTGTTGCCAGGCAGTCTAGTACTCTAGATATGACGTGGTAGTTTCTTGATACGAAGTCCGCCATAGCCCTCAGCATCTCGGCCTGTCTCCTGTATTCTGCGGCTTGCTGTCGGGCCTTCTCAAGACTGGCTATCAGCTTCTCCCTCTCGGATTCGATGCTATCCGGGGTCCCCTTAGTTTTCACCCCGGTACTACTGGATTCGAAGTATTCCTCTAGCGCCTCATCAAGTTCCCTAAACTCTATTATACTGTATGTTGTATCAGTGTAGCGGGTTGGCTTGAAGGGATCAGCCTCGATATAACCGGATCCCTCCTTCTCTACTATATATCCCCTTCCAGCGAGAGACTCTTCCAGGATTCCCTTGATTTCTCCGGCTATGGCTTCAGCGTCTTTGGCCTCAACCTCTTGGAGATCGTAGTCTAGGCCGGCGCGGTAGACTGCCTCCTCTGCGACCTCGCCTGGCACGCCGAGAAGCGAGACGAGGCTGGGGACGAGCTTTCCCCTCTCACTTACAGCTCTCATGATGTCGTCCGCCGTGATATCCTCTAGTGGTTTCCCACGGGATGGTGGGGGCTTGTAGGCTACTTTCGGCTTTACTTCCCTATCTCTGACTCGGAGATACTTGGTCGCAGCTAGTAGAGTGCCTGTCGGTGATACGAGGGCTGCGATTCCACGTGGAACTAACTCGACTACAAGCCTGTACCCGGTGCTAGCCTCGAAGTAGGGTATCCTGTCGAACCCGATCAGGCCTATGCCCTCTAGCCTCTTATCGCGCATGTACTTCCTGGCTAGGACCACGAGTGGATCCTGTTTGAAGTGTTGGGGTGGCTGGCGTCGTCTGGTCACGTGTATCCTCTTCCCGGGCTCAGCTAGTATTATGTTGCCTCCCCTGATCTTTACTAGGAGGATATTGTTGTCCTTGTCATAGTAGATGTTTGAGATATACTTGCCTATAGCCCAGGCAGACGTCCTCGCGATCCATGCTCTCAAATCGACTATATTCATCGACTTCCTAGCCATACCCCGTTAACCCCTCGATACCCCTCCTTCAAATAGCGCAGGAGACTGTATTAGTGGAATCGGTGGACCGCATGGGCTCAAAGTTGATCGTGACGCGCACCTACAATGCCATCGCTGCCCTAGCGGGCGGGATATTGGGGGTTCTTCTAGGGGTTCTAAGCTACATAGGAGTCTTGAACGGTATTGACCCCTTTGTCCAAGGCCTAGTAGGACTGGTCTCCTCGGCGCTCATTGGGGGATTATCGGTGCGGCTCACGGGTTTGGCCCGGGGGGAGGCTGGTAGGGGTGTAGTGGTTGAGGCTGCCATAGCGTCGTCTCTGGCCACTATAGTCGTCTGGCCCATCGTCTATTCCATGCTGGGTGGCTGAGGACGTGCATGTGTGGAATATGTTTTTAAATTGTATCTCATGCATGTGTGAAACCTAACGAAGGAGCCGGGGGGTCAAGGGTGGTAAGAAATATCGTGGTTGAGGAGTATCTCCTTCCCTCTGTCGAGGACATCGAGGTAGAACTTGTTGAGAGGAAGGGGCTTGGACACCCGGATTATATCAGCGATGCAGCTGCTGAAGTGGCTAGTAGGGCCCTAAGCAAACTTTACCTTGAGCGTTACGGGGAGATACTCCACCATAACCTGGATAAGGTGTTGCTGGTCGGGGGGCAGGCTAATCCCCGTTACGGGGGAGGCGAGGTACTGCACCCGATCTACATTATAGTGTCTGGTAGAGCCACGACCGAGGTTAAAACGCGCGATGGCGTAGAACACATCCCTATAGGCTCGGTTATTCTCTCGTCTGTCAAGGAATGGATTAAGAACAACTTCCGGTTCCTCGACCCGGAGAGGCATGTGGTCGTGGATTATAAGATAGGTAAGGGAAGCGCGGATCTAGTCGGGATCTTCAGGGAGAAGGAGAGGACTCCAAGAGCAAACGATACCAGCTTCGGGTCCGGCTACGCCCCCCTGTCAACGCTGGAGAGGCTCGTGCTCGAAACGGAGAGGCTATTGAATAGCAGTGAGGTTAAGAAGAGGATCCCCGCCATAGGGGAGGACGTCAAGGTTATGGGTTTGAGGAGGGGTAAGAACATCGACTTGACGATAGCCATGGCTACGATAAGCCAGTTGATCTTAGACCGGGACGAGTACATTAACGTGAAGGAGGAGGCGCGCGAGCTCGTACTGGATCTCGCATCCAAGATCGCCAGTGACTATAATGTGAACATCTATATAAACACCGGCGACATACCCGAGAAGGACATCGTCTACCTGACCGTTACAGGGACCAGCTCGGAGCACGGGGACGATGGGATGACAGGCCGCGGGAACAGGGCTAACGGCTTGATAACTCCTCTGAGGCCTATGAGCCTGGAGGCCACGGCTGGTAAAAACCCTGTGAATCATGTGGGTAAGATATACAACGTCGTCGCGAATGACCTGGCTAAGAGGATATACGAGGAGGTATCCGGGCTAAACGAGGTCTACGTGAAGATACTAAGCCAGATAGGGAGGCCGATAGACGATCCTCTCGTCGCCGATGTCAAGGTTAAAGCTAAACAGCTAACCGCTAACATGAAGAGCGACATAGAGGGCATCGTAAACGAGGTTCTAGACAATATAACAACCTATACAGACCTAATACTAGAGGGTAAGATCACGCTATTCTAACCCCCACTATGCCTGCGGCGGCGAGACAACCTATACTCGGTTATAATCCTTTCCAGGTCGACCTCGGCCCTCCTATACTCCTCCAAAGCCCTCCTCCTGTCATCCAGCAATCCTACAACGATGCTAGACACGTAGTAGACGCCTCCGACCACGCGAACGCCCTCGTCTAGGCTTGACACGGGGAGAGCCGGGATGCCGTGCCGCTCCAGCAAGCTAGCCACATCACCCCCGGGAGTCAACACGCCCCTTACCTGTGATTCGAGGAGAACCTGCAGAGCACTCGGATCAACCACGGGGGATTGTAGCAGAATGACCTCGCCGGGTAGAAGGGGGCCGAGCTCCTCCTCACTCTTCCGTATGCTCCTAGGCGTTAGAGACGGGAGCGGCCTTAAGACTACGACCTCGCCCCGGCTGACGCGTATAACTAGGCTCCTCAGCTCGTCTATACTGGCCATGTAAGATTTGAGTTTTTGCTCAAGCTTACCAGTAGCTTGTTCAAGCGACTGGAGCCGCTCTCTAAGCCTCCTAACTTCACTGTCCTTCATCACCTCCGCCTTAGCCCTTCTAAACGCGCTTTCCACCTCGATCTCCAGGTGCCTGAGCCTCCTCTCGTACTCTCTGAGCCTCCTCTCTAGGACCCTCTTCTCGGCCTCAAGCGCCTCGATACGCCGTGATAGGTCCTCGGTCTGGCCGGGAGGCCTGGAGGCCTCTTCCCGCCTGGCTGGAGGCTTCTCTGGAGGACCCGTTCTGGCGGGGGTTAGCATGTCTTCTATAGCCTTTTCAATGGCCTCGGCGACGGTTACACCCCTGATCACGTTCTCCTTGACCTTCTCGACGTCGATGCCGACCCCCATTCTCCTGACTTGTTTCTCCACGTGGTCTAGCTTGTTCTTGAGGAAGAGATACGCCTTGTAGGCTGCTGCTAGGGCGTCGCGCTGGTGCGAGTCCTGTGGCGGCTCGCCCAGTACCCTTGAGGCTATCTCCCTCTTCTCAGAAGTCTCTAGGTCGATAGAGGGCGAGTAGATGGCTGCGCCGAACTTAGCCGCGAGCCATCTAACGCTCTCGGGCACCGTTGACACGTCTATCGCGAATAATACTGGTTTACCGAGCCTCGATATCTCCTCGATTATAGTGCCCCGGTCTAGGTCCTTCGAGCTGGCCAGGTAAATGGGCTTACCCCTGAGATCTAGAACTGCGAGGCCCGTGGTGACGCCTGGATCGACGCCAACTATGATTGGCCTGTCGCTAGCGATTGAGTCCTCCAGGAGGTTTAACCGGGTCTTGTATACCGTCTTGATAGTTATAGTGTAGTCCATTCCCCTGTGGGGACGTACTAGGCCGTAGAGTCTTGTCCTCGGAGCGTAGACCGTGAATACAGCTGATTCAAGGCCTCCAACGCTTTTCCTATAGCTCATATCGTACTCTATACCAGCCGTGTCTAGGGCCTCCTTGACCCTCATAGCCGCTATATGGACGCTTGCCCTGACCCTCCTCTGTAGGCGCTGTTGGCTGAAGCCCCCGCCCTTCGGCGACCTGGCCTTCGAGACCGTTATAATGGTCTTCTCTTCGAGGATCCTGATTGGCGTGCCGACACCCTCCCTGGCTAGGAATGCCAGGAGGTAGGCTGTCTTCACGCTGCCAAGCTTCTCACGGCCCAGGTTTAGGCCCTGTTCCCTCGCTATGCTCTTGAGCTTCTGGTATCCTGTATTCCTGTCTAGGGTTACTTGTAGTATCTCGGTTTCCGGCGGGAAGAGGCCTAGTATCCGTTCTAGCTCGCTTGTGTTCCTTGCAAGCTCGAAGGGGTTGTCGAGCCCTATCCTCTTGGGGTGGTAGTCCCAGGCTAGCCTAATGGCCCTCGATAGTGTTACTGAAGAGTGTACTACTATGGGTTTCCCTTCATCGTCGATCAGGACTACAGAGTATCGGGGCTTCTCTGACGAGAGCGGGCTTCCCTCTCTTATGTCTATGCCCATGTAGAGATCGCGGGTCTTCACGGACTATCACCGGTGATGCCCGCCATAACCTCCATATAATCTATATCTATACCAAATTTTCTCTTGAAGAATGACGCGATATACCTTACATCCCTCTCTAATAACTCTCCAGCATGTGGCTCGTCCCTGTAAACGTACTGAGGCCAGTCGATTACGTATCCACGCCCGGTCTCAGCCACCAACACGTTATACTCTGATAGATCCCCGTGGACCACGCCGATTCTCCTATACGCGATTTTAATAGTCTCTATAACATCCTCTAACACCTGCCTGGCGGCGTCCTCGTCTAGCTCCCTCACACGGTAAAGCTCTACTCCAGGAATGTATTCTTGAACCACCGCGTTCCTATTCCATGCTATGGGTCTCGGCACCAGCGCCCCTTCACGCTCCAACACGACCAGTATCTTGAACTCCCTCTCGCCGAGTAGCTTGGCTATGTCATGCCACCGCTTCCTATCGACCCCGGCTAGATAGCTCCTCAACCTTCTAATCCTCTGGAAGCTAGACCTTCCCTCCCTGTGGAACTTCACGACAACCCTCTCGCCGCCGGGGGCGAGACCTAGGTACACTTCCCCCTCCTTGCCGACCCCTATCCTGTCGCCTAACGCTTCGACTATACCCCTGCGGTGTAACCCGTCGAAGGCTAGCACGTTTAGTCCGTAGAATGTCAGTGAATAGCCTATAACGCTGCCTAGGCCACGCTTTACTAGCTTATTCTTATTCAGCCTATCCAGTGCTTGAAGTACTCTTTGGGGAGGTAGCTGGAGGCGTTTTTCCAGGACTTCGACTGGCACGTACTCGAACTTCTTCGAGAGCCTTTCTATAACCCCGAGTACGGCTATGTCGGCTGGTTCGAGTTTCTCCCAGAGTCTTTGGGGGTTTCTGGCCATGTTAGTGTTCCCTTGCTCTGCCTGAGGGGCCGCTCATAGTACATAGTATGATGTTGGGCCTAGAAGTTTTTTAGCTTCCCCGAGCCAACGTCATTAAAATAATGTTTTATATATTGTTTTATCTGTATATAGTTGTTATAAGATGGAAACAAGTTGTTTCTAGAAGAGAACCTATTTATCTACACTGTTACCTTTTAGGATAAGCGGTGGGCCTATTATGGACCAAGAAATTCCGTTTCGAAAAGAGGGAATCTATGCCAGGGACAACATATTGTATGTAATAGGTCCTAGACACATTGCAAAAGTATCAAAGATCCTCGCAAGCGAGACCAGAACCAAGATACTAGAGGTGCTAGCAGGGGGACCCACCGACCTAGACTCACTAGCAAAACAGATAGGCCAGAGCAAGGCCAACATAAGTAGCCAAATAAGGCAACTGGAATCCATAGGGATAATCAGGGCCTCATACGTCCCGGGGAACAGGGGCATAAAGAAGATCCTTGAATTAAACGTTGACAGGATACTAATGATGGTGAAACCAGGAGCCTAGAAAGCACAGTTAAAAGCTAGACGCCAGCCACCGCTTTAAGGAATCCCAGGAAGACTGGACCCGGTGAGAGCGGTCTACTCTTGTACTCCGTGTGGGGCTGTGTACCGAAGAAGAAGGGATGCAGCCTCCTGTCCAACTCAACGAACTCAGCTAGTCCCTCGGGGCTCCAACCGCTTACCCTCATTCCATGTGCCTCAAGCTTGTCGACATAGCTGTTGTTGACCTCATACCTATGCCTGTGCCTCTCATAAACTATCTCCCTACCGTATATCTCGTGGGCTAGTGTGTTCCTGACTATATGAATGGGTGACGCCCCAAGCCTCATGGTACCTCCCAGGGCCTCGACCTTTTCCTGTCCGGGCAGTAAATGTACTACTGGGTGAGGCGTCTTGGGGTCTATCTCCTGTGAATGCGCCTTCTCTAGGCCGAGCACATTCCTGGCGAACTCAACGACCGCCAGCTGCATTCCGAAGCATATGCCTAGCGTGGGTTTCCGCTTCTCTCGTAGCTCTCGTATGGCAGCTATCTTACCCTCGACCCCCCGCGTGCCGAAGCCCGGCAGTATGATCGCGCCGTCGACCTCGTCTACGAAGTCTAGCGTAACGCGTCTCCTCTCTATATCAGTTGACTCTACCCACAGAAGCTCTGGTTTCACGCCGAGATGGGCCCCTGCATGCTTCAGGGCCTCGACGATGCTAATGTAGCTGTCTCGCAGTTTCGTGTATTTCCCAACCATCGCTATCCTAACCCTGCGGGAGGCGGCTACCAGCTTCTCGACGAACTCTCTCCACTCCGATAGATCAGCGCCAGGATCTCTGACGCCATACCTCTTGAGAATTAGCGATATGAGGCCCTGCTCCTCTAGCACTAGTGGCACCCTGTATATAGTGTCTAGATCGTGGTCGCTCAACACGTGATCCTCGGGTAGGGTTGCGTATAGAGCTATCTTGCGCCGCGCATCGGGTTCCAGGGGCCTCTGGGTCCTAACTATTATGACGTCAGGCTGTATACCTATCCTCCTAAGCTCCTGCACGCTGTGTTGCACCGGCTTAGTCTTCTGCTCCCCGGTCGTGGATAGTATCGGAGCCAGAGCCACGTGTATGAAGAAGGTGTTAGAGGGACCCTCCTCAAGCCTCATCTGCCTTATAGCCTCTAGGAAGGGCAGACTCTCTATATCACCCACAGTCCCCCCGATCTCGACTATCA
Source organism: Candidatus Thermodiscus eudorianus (assembly GCA_015521085.1). Classification (NCBI taxonomy): domain Archaea; kingdom Thermoproteati; phylum Thermoproteota; class Thermoprotei; order Acidilobales; family Acidilobaceae; genus Thermodiscus; species Thermodiscus eudorianus (SeqCode). The sequence continues at coordinate 58,033 of WAOW01000008.1, read as the reverse complement.
TGAAGTCGACGTCCCTCTCGCTGGCCAGCTCCCTTATCCTCTCCTTTATCTCATTGGTTACATGGGGGATTATCTGGACCGTCTGGCCTAGATAGTCGCCCCGCCTTTCCTTCTGTATAACGGACAAGTAGACCTGGCCCGTCGTGATGTTATGCTTCTTGGACAAGTTGACGTTCATGAACCGCTCGTAGTGACCTAGGTCTAGATCCGTCTCCCCACCGTCTTCGGTCACGAAAACCTCGCCGTGGGCAAAGGGGTTCATCGTGCCGGCGTCAACATTTACATAGGGGTCTATCTTTATCGCCTCCACGTTAAAGCCCCTTGCCTTGAGGAGGAGCCCGATGCTACTCGTTACAATACCCTTGCCGACGCTGGAGAGCACCCCTCCGGTCACGAAGACGTACCTTCGAGCCACAGGTATCTCCTGGGGGTTAACCAAGTTGGATCAAAGAGGATTATATTTAGTAGCCTGGCCTCAGCCAAATGCCTTCACTTCACCCTGTCCGAGTCGGGAGTAGACATCACAGGCCGTATATGATGTGTAGCGCCTGGAGGTTAAGAAAACGGTTATCGACCCCCAGAGAGGGCCTCCTGTATCTTCCTCTTCACTATATCGGCCACCACTTTACCGTCAATCCTGCCCCTAAGCCTCGACATTGCCCTACCCATGATCACGCCCATCGCCCTGAAGCCGCGCTCCCTGATGATGTCGATGTTGTCCCTTACTATCTCGTCTATTATCTTCTCGGCCTCCTCCCTTGAGAGGCTAGACAATCCCAGCTCTTCAGCTAGCCTCTCGACGTCGTAGACCTTCCTCTCATACACCGCCTTGACTAGTTCCTCCAGCGCCTCCTTAGCGATCCTACCATCAGCCACTAGCCCGATCAACTCTTCGTAGACCTGCTCGGGGACGCTGTCGATGTCGACGCCCTCGCCCTTCAATCCACGTAGCGTGTTTACGAAGAATGAAGCTATCAGAGTCGGCTTGACTCTTTCGCCATACGCGGCTATCAGCTTCTCTATGAGATCCAGCCTGACATCATCCAATACCTCCTCGGCTAGCTCCCGCGGCAGGCCGTATTCCTCGATGAGCCTCTTCCTCTTTGCCTCCAAGGGCTCTGGCTTTAGCTTCTCAGCTTCAGCGTGGTGGCGGCTGGTTACGGTTTTTGGAGGTAGATCCGTTTCGGGGTACATTCTAGCGGATCCCGGCCTGGGTCTCAGGAACCTCGTGGTTCCATCGTCGTTGGCTCCACGGGTCTCCTCGGGTACGCCATCTAAGCTCATCCTGGCCCTCATGAGTATCGTGTCGACAGCCTTCAAGGCCTTCTCGTATTCAGCAGCTACTATCACGAACGCGTCCTCCCCCTTGATGGCGCCAGTCGCCTCGTATACCATGTCGACCTCGCCCTCCGAGATCCCGTACTTCGGTAGCTCGTCACTGTGGAATATGCCGCCCACGCCGGACCAGAACCTTACGTAGTCTGCGAACTCGGTTCCAACTCTCCTACCCGGCATCACCTCCATACCAAGTAGCCCGTGGAAGTGCCGTAGCCTTACCGCTAGGACCCTGCCGCCCTGGGAGAGGATCCTCTTGACCAGTTTGCTCTTGGTTTTCTTGAAGACCTCTGTTACGTCCACTGGGTCGACATTGTAATCGTCCTTGGTGGCTCCCCTTTCTAGGAGCTTCTCCTTCAACTCTAGGAGCTTCATCTGCCTCAGGACCTCGTAGTGTATCACTTTTGGTATCAGGTCGAGCCTCTGTACACCCTTTATCTCGGTCTTCGCTCCGCCCCTTATACTGACGTTGAGGTCTTGTCTTATGGTTCCAAGACCCCTCTTGACCTTGCCAGTCAGACGGAGGGTCCTACCGATTGCTAGGGCCACCCTGGCGGCCTCCTCTGGAGAATAGATTACCGGCGCCGTCGCGATCTCTATGAGGGGTATGCCGAGCCTGTCGAGCCTATACCTGATCCTAAGCCCTTCCTCTCCGAGCTTCCTAGCCGCGTCTTCTTCTAGACATATAGTCTCTATGGGTATCTCCTTCCCATCGACCTTGAGGGACCCTCCCAGGGCTACGATGGCCGTCCTCTGGAACCCTGTGGTGTTGCTGCCGTCGATCACTATCTTCCTCATTACATGAATTTCGTCTACTATATGCGAGTTGAAGGCCTTGGCTATCGCCATCGTTGTAACTAGGGCTTCATCGTTTATCTCGTGGGGCGGCTCCTCGTCCGCCTCAACCAGGCAACTATGGCGGTGGGGGGCCTCGTAGAGGTATGACCGGCCTTTCCTCCACTCGAATAACGCCGCTATATCGACGTCGCCAGCCTCCCCCCGGGTAGGCCTCAGCCTCCTCTCGAACTCGTCGTGTTCCTCCTCGCTTAGCTCCGCCGGGCACTGGCAGAATAGCTTGGACCTGGTCGCGAGCTGCTGGTGTATCTCAAGCCCGACCTTGAGCCCTATCTTCCCGTAATCAATCCCCTCCACTCTAACCACCCCCATTGCTAGAGGGTCAGCTCGTGCTCCCACCTCGGATAGAACCTGAGAGCCTGCCTCTCCCCGATCTCGTGGGCTAGAGGCGTCTGCATGAGACTCCTAACCTCGTCTATATCCCTTGTACGGGCTAGTATCCATGAGAGTTTGACATAGGCCGTCTCGGCTATCATATCGTCGACCGGGATGACTCCAGCCTCAAGCATCTTCCTACCAGTAGCGTATACCTTTAGGTTGACCGGGCCGAAGACTGTCTGTGTAGCCACTGCAACCGGTATCCCGTCCTTGACGGCCTTCCTTATAACCTCTATAGTCTCATCGTCGACGTGGCCGAAGCCCGTCCCCTCGATGACTATCCCATGGTACCCGCTGGATAGAATCAGCTCTAGCATCTCCGCCACACGACCCGGGAAGAACTTCACCAGGGCGACCCTGTCATCGAATCCGTTCTCCAGGATCGTCTCCTCCCTCCCCCTAGCCCTGTACCTGGAATCGAGTATCCTAATCTCTCCACTCCACGGGTATATCTTGGCGAGCGGTCCCGTGTTTATCGACTGGAAGGCGTCCCTCCTGCTCGAATGCATCTTGCGGACCCGGGTCCCCCTATGGGCAAGCGCGTAGGAGTCCCCCGTCTCCCCATGCATAACAACCACTACCTCGGCGAAGGGTGCCTGCGAGGCGGTGAGTACCGCCGAGACGAAGTTAAAGGCGGCATCGCTACTCGGCCTGTCGCTACTCCTCTGGGAGCCGACCAGTACTATGGGGGCCGAGAGTCCCTTGTGGAAGGCGAAGGCTAGGGCAGCGGCCGTGTAACCCATGGTATCGGTTCCATGCGGTATTACGACGCCATCATACCCCTTCTTCAGCTTCTCGTATACCTTCTCTGCTATCGTCTCCCAGTGACGCGGCTTCAAGTTCTCGCTGAATATATGGAACAGCTCCTCCACGTCTAGGGAGGCGTAGCTGAAGGCCTCGGGGACAGCCTGGGCCAGCTCCTCGGGGTCGAGTTGCGGCCTAACCGCTCCAGTCTCGTAGTCGATCCTGCTGGCTATTGTCCCGCCCGTGCCTAGAACCATTACACGCTTCTCCCGGTTGATCTTCAACTCCTCGGCCAGTGGAGCTGGCTCGCCGGGCTTGTAGAGCTTCCTATGTACCCCGAGTTTCTCCAGCTTACGTATTCTGTCTATCCTTACACCGATATTGTATCCGTTGTCTAACTTAACTACCAGGTGATCTGGTGATGCCAACTCGTAGCGAGGCATGACAACCCCTTCGATAACGAGGCCGTCGTCTCTAGTGATCCGGACCCTCTCTCCTGGCTCTACCTGGAAACTCCCCAATACCAGCCGCCTCACACCGGATACATAACTTGGAGGAGGGGGAGGGTAATTTTAGACATGCCATTCCCTTAGAAGAGTCGGGGTCGAGGGGAGCTTTGACGGCTCTGCCGCTACTCTTACCTCCTCCTAGAGGGAGCTGCCTGGGCTGGCTGCTCTAACTTCTTTAGATACTTGAACCTGTTCCTTAGCCTGGGCGGTGGGTTCTTCCTCTCCTTTGCGGGTATCTTGGGCGTCTGCTTCCTCACCTTACCTGCCTTCGTCATCGACCCGTGTGTCGGCATGCTTATTGCACCGTCTGTGGGGCTGTGGCCCGGGAGGTATTAAAGGTATCGCGTTGGATGGATTTAATTGATAGCCTTTATAATAGCTGGAGCCGGCCGGAGAACTGGGATGACGAGAACATACGGGGTGTATTCGGACTTGAAAGTATACTTGGCTGATTTGATCATAGGCGCATTCGCATTCGACGAGAAAGGCAATAGGATCGACTACGAGCTAGCCCCGAGGGATATGGATAACGCGGTCGACCAGGCTATGAAGATCGAGTCCGGCGAAGTCTACGGGTCACTTGCCAGGCTCCTGGAGAGGCTTAAGGACAAGAAGCCCACTATAGTAGTAGAGGACGACTACTTGGCCCGTAGTATATCGAAGATGGACTTCGAGGCCAAGGTGGAGCCCGGCAATAACATAGCCTTGAAGGCCAGGGAGAACCTATTCAAGCTAGCCCTAGAAACGGGGTTCTCCTCGTCCGAGGAGGAGTTCGCCCAGTGGCTCTTCGAGGCAGAGCTAGAGTATACCAGGAGGAAGCTCAGGTCGGCGGCTCAGAAACGAGACCTGCTGGCAGCCCAGGCTATCAGGGCTATAGACGACATTGATAAGACCGTGAACCTATATGTTGCGAGGCTAAGGGAATGGTATAGCATCCACTTCCCAGAGCTCAACGACCTCGTAAAGGAACACGAGGATTATGTAAAGATAGTCGCTGCTCTAGGGCACCGGTCCAATATGACGAAAAAATCGCTGATGGATCTAGGCTTCAGCGAGGAGAAGGCCGAGAAGATAGCGGAAGCCGCCAAAGCAAGTATAGGGGCGGACCTCTCAGAGTTCGACGTTGAAGCGGTCCAGACCCTAGCACGGATAGTCTCAGAACTGTACACCCTGAGGAGGCAGCTAACCGAGTACATAGAACAGGTAATGAAGGAAGTAGCTCCAAACATCACAGCCCTCGTAGGACCACTGCTAGGCGCTAGACTCATAAGCCTAGCAGGAGGCCTAGAGAAGCTAGCCAGGCTACCGGCAAGCACAATACAAGTACTGGGAGCAGAGAAAGCCCTCTTCAGGGCCCTAAGAACCGGGGGAAGACCCCCCAAGCATGGAATCATATTCCAGTACCCCGACATACACAGGAGTCCAAGATGGCAGAGAGGCAAGATAGCTAGGGCCCTAGCTGCGAAGCTCGCTATAGCGGCTAAGGTGGACGCCTTCAGCGGCAGGTTCATCGGGGACAAGCTACGGGAGGAGCTTAGGAAGAGGATAGAGGAGATCAAGAAGGTCTACGCCAAGCCGCCTAAGAGGAAGCCCGAACCCTCAAAGCCCGCTGTAGGGGCGGGTAAGCCGCCCAAGAAGGGAAGGGGTAGGAGGCCGCCCAAGAAGGGGAGACGTGGTAGAGGCAGGGCTAGGAGGTGAGTGTGATGGAGGTAGTTAGAGTAGAGGAGCATCCCAGGTGGAAGGGAGTCTATGTAGTGGAGCTTGAGGACGGCAGTCTACGGATAGCGACTAAGAACCTAGTGCCGGGACAGAGGGTGTATGGAGAGAGGCTATTCCACTATGGCGGGGTCGAGTATAGGGAGTGGAACGCGTATAGGAGCAAGCTGGCTGGGGCGCTACTGAAGGGTCTAGAAGAGCTGCCTGTAGAGGAGAACGACAGGATACTATATCTGGGCATAGCAAGTGGAACCACTGCGAGCCACATAAGCGATATAGTCGGTCCCGGCGGGAGGATCTATGGAGTCGAGTTCGCCCCCAGGGTTATGAGGGACCTCATACTAGTCGTGAGGGAGAGGAGGAACATATACCCGATACTAGGCGATGCAAGGTTCCCAGAGAGGTATAGGCACCTAGTGGAGGGCGTTAACGGGCTATACGCCGACGTGGCGCAACCCGACCAGGCTTCGATAGTGGCTAGGAACGCTCTATTCTTCCTGCAAGACGGCGGGTACCTACTCCTCGCGATCAAGGCCAGGAGCATCGATGTAACCACCGAGCCGAGCGAGGTGTACAGGCAACAGATCGAGACCCTGATGAAGGCTGGCTTCGAGATAAAGGACGTTGTGCACCTAGACCCGTTCGACCGTGACCACGCGATGATATACGCGAGGTATAGGAGAGGCTAGCTGGAGTGGCCGGCGAGCTACGGAAGTACGTTGAGAGGAAGTACAGGGAGGAGCTCAGGAGGCTGTCGAGCTATTGGCCTGCAGAGTATCTGACGCTGAGAGAGCTGAGAGATGGAAAGAGGCTTGTGAAGCTCCAGACTGGTGAGACACACGCCCTAGCCGAGGATGAGGTTGAGAGGCTCCTAGAAGCTGTACCATTCTATTTCCACGACCTAGTTAGGATACCGATAACCCTGAGATACGAGAAGGTAGGCGGCGTGGCCAGGTATAGGGTTCTAGGTGATAGATGGCAGAGGAGGCTAGTCGAGATACTCCTCACAGGAAACTACTCCTACAGGGGCCTGGAGGAATTGAGCGTTGAGGAGTTCATACGTCTCCTGAGGATGTACAAGAGCCTCGTGTTCGTCTCGGTCACATTATAAATCCGAGAACACGCCTGTGGCGGGGTGCAGGAATCTACCTCAAATTTAAGCGCCTCCAATGGTATAGTGGGTTGGGGTAGGGTCTACCAACCGCGGAGGCTAGCGCCCTTGGCTAACTATCTGAAAGGGGCTGAAAGGGTAGAGGAGATAGAGGCGATCCTCTACAGGGAGTGGGCCGAGAAGAAAGCCCTGATAGAAGAGGAGATTAACAGGGTAGTAAATACCCAGATGAACGAGGCGGAACTTATCGACGTCGCCAAGTACATCTCGACGGGCGGCAAGAGGTTTAGGGGTTTTCTGACCCTCCTAACAGCCGAGGCTTTGGGAGGGAAGCTCGACGACGCTCTAGACGCGGCCGTAGCCATTGAACTCGTCCAGGCGGCTAGCCTGGCTCTGGACGATATAATCGACAAGGACCAGCTTAGGAGGGGCCGTGCAGCGGCTTGGATAGTTCACGGTCTCCCGAAGACTATTCTCTCCAGCCTGCTCTTTATTCCCGTATCCCAGAGGATTGTTGAGAAGCTCGGTTTCAGGGCGATCTTCCATGTCATACGTGCCTGGGAGGCAACCGTGAGGGGGGAGATTCTGGACTCGCTGCTCCCAGAACTGGTCCCGGCCTCCCGGTACATAGAGTTGTGCAGGCTCAAGACTGGGAGCTTGTTCAAGCTATCGACTATCCTCGGGGCGATAAGCGCCAGGGTCTCCTCGGCGGTCGAGAAGGCCATGGGAGAATACGGTGAACTCCTAGGGATACTCTACCAGGTGGCCGACGATGTCGCAGACTACTACAACTACAAGCTAGGACTGAGGAACCTGGAGCCAGGCATAAGACATTTTGAGAAGTGGGCGCTCACAAGGGGAGACGACCCCGTGGAGGTAGGCCTAAGCTACCTCCAAGACCGGCTGGCCGAGGCGGAAAGGGTACTTGACACCGTAGAGTTCAAAAACGACAAGTCGGTGCTCCTATACTTCATACCCAGGTTTATGGTCGAGAAAATGCTTGCAGAAGCCGGGCTCAAGTTATAGTCTAACTTAGGGTCCAGTAACCCGCTACGGGGGAAATACCTTAAACCCTCTAATCCACATCCAAAACAAGACTGGAGGCCGGGGTGGCCGAGCGGTCTAAGGCGGCGGGCTGCAGTGGAGCCGGCCGCAGCCCATCGTAGATACCCGTTCGTTCCCGGGTTCGAATCCCGGCCCCGGCTCCAACGAGGGAAAAGCCTTATACCCTCCCCGGGACAATTGATGGACTCGGACCGGCCGTAGCTCAGCGGTAGAGCGCCCGGCTGTAGTGAGACACGGGCGGCGTGCGGGAGCCCCCGCGCGAGGGGGCTCTTGCAGAAACCGGGTGGTCCGGGGTTCGATTCCCCGCGGCCGGACCACCCTATTTCCCAACGCCTCTGCGTTTCCCGCGGAGGCTTTTCTGGGGGGAGACTAGCTTTAGGGTTCGGGATGGTCTCAGTGTATGGTTATCCTAGGTATTCTGGGCGTTCTTCGCTTCCATCGGTCTCGTCGCTTGCATCTAGAGTCTCTACTATCTTATCGACGTATTCCCGGAACTCGTCTAGTATGCCTATTTCCTCGGCTCTCTCAAGGGCTATCGACGCCATCTTTATGGCGTTATCGAGGTGCACCTCGTCGATCTCGCTGGGCCAGTTCCTTAGCGCTAGTTCGAGGCCATAGCTGGCCTTATAGAGTGGAGCTAGTATCCATGCCTTCGTCTTTGTGTCGAGGCTCGACCATTTGGGGGTGCATTGGAAGAGGAAGCCGGACTCTATGAGGCTCTTAGTCAAGAGCACCTTTGCTGTCTGAGTCGAGTCAGCTATCTCTGCAGCGGTGTTCAGCCTGACTAGCTCTATTACTGTCGTTGGATCCTCACATATGCGTTTTCTCTTCTCTAAAAGGTACTCCCTTAGGTCGTTGTCGATCATCCCAAGGTATTCTTCTAGTAGGCTCTCTGCTTCCTCTAGGGTCTCGGTCCAGTATAGTTCTTGGATGACTTTTCGGAACGCCTCGTTTACCGGGTTGGACATGGCCCGACAGCTCCCCTGCTTGTCTACAGGGACTTGGGTGTTTAGGGCTTATATTTGGGTGGATCTAGGCTTCGCCGAGAGACTTCTCTAGCAAACGGGTCAACTTCTCCCTCGTTGATAAGTCTATTAGGAAGGCCTTGGTGTCATCGGTCAACCTACGGGCGACGTCGGCTTTATGCCTAACTCCAGGGGCTAGCGCCTCGGGTAGGTCCAGGCTCCTTAGAGCTAGGTATATCGCCTCCATTATCTCGTAGTACCTCCATGCACGGTCATAGACGCCATTCCTGATGTCCTCTAGTACGAGCCTCCTCAGCTCGCCTACAACGTCGCCTAGGCCCTGGAGGTATGGCGTGGGCGGGATTCCGAGGTCCCCGTAGCCGGGTATGTCTCGTCCAGTGACTATCCTGTACAGCACGATGGCTTCAACATACTCGCTCAACGCGTTATAAGCCATCCCGGAATAGTAGAGCTCCGGGAAAGGCTTGACCAACGCGAGGAACTCGGCGGTGGCCTCCTCCAGCAACCCAATGTATTCCTCGGCCCTGGCTAGATCACCCTTCTGAATCTCTGTTATAGCCCAGCCGGAATACTTGATCACGTCCCTGGACGCCTTGATAGCCTTCTCCCTAACCTCGTCTCGGACCGAGAGGAACTCCCTAGCCCTCTCAACCTCCTCTGCAATACGCCTCCTATAATCCACGTCAGCCAAACAGCTTACACCTCCAGGAGCCATCGACGTCCCGTTAAAGGGTATATGACCTGGCGCCCATAGACGACCAGGACGGTGGAATGCGGTGGAATGCGTCGAGGTATCCGCGCCAAGCCACGTCCACGTCGGCAACATAGATATACATGGAGGCCTCGGCAGGCTCTATGGAACCATCGGATTTGCACTGGAGGAGCCCAGGCTAAGAACCCGAATATGCTCATCGCGCAAGGGCGTCAGGGTCTCTGGGAGTGAACGGGCAGAGTTCAAGAGGTACCTCAAGCTATTCGCCAAACGCTACAAGCTCGATCTCAAAGTCGAGGTCCTTGAAGAGATACCGGCCCACGTGGGCCTAGGTTCCACGACCCCTATAGCCTTATCCATAGGCTATGCCACAGCACTGCTATCGGGCGACGAACCCGTTTTAGAGGAGATAGCTGGCCTTGCCGGTAGATCCACGATAAGTGGATTGGGCTTTTACACGTTCAAGACCGGCGGGTTCATTGTAGATGGCGGGTTCAAGCCCGGGTCCACAAGGGTCCCTCCACTGATCTTCCGCACTCCCCTACCCAGATCCCTCTCCATAGTATATGCTGTACCGGCTAGGCCCGTCCCCAGGATACTGGAGCTTAAGGCGAGAGAGGACGCGATACTCCGGGAAATGCCCTCTATGGACGAAGAGATGGCAATGAGGAACGCCAGGTTGTTAGCGATGGGGATATTGCCGGCAGCCGCTGAGGGCGACTGGAGGGGGCTAGGCGAGTATCTCTACAGGCTCAATAAGGGTCTAGGCGAGTATTGGGCCTCTAGGCAGGGCGGTATCTACTGTTGTAGCGAGGTGGATGAGATAATAGACTACTTCATTAGAGGCGGCGCGTTCTGCGCGTGCCAGAGCAGTTGGGGGCCCACAGCCTATGCACTGGTCCCGAGTAAGAGGAGGGACCCTCTCTACCACGGTCTAACTAAGCTGTTGGAGAAGCTGGGGGGAGGAATACACGGCGTTACCAGCGTAGACAATGATGGAGCCCGCGTGGTGGTGAGGCGTGGCTAGAGTCCTAGGCATAGACCCCGGCACCGGGTCGATGGACCTGCTGGCGTTAGACGACTCTACTATGGGGGTCTTATATGAGGAGTCCATCCCCCGTGCGGAGATCACCGCGAACCCCGGAATCTTAGTCGACCGCGTTAAGGGTTTAGCCCGGGAGCTCGGTCTAGATGCCGTCGCGGCTCCCTCCGGCTACGGTCTACCCCCTAGGCCCCCCCGCGAGTCCCTAGTAGACTATATCCTTGAAGCCACCTTCGTCAACAGGCGTGACATGGAATCAACCCACCAGATCCATGGGCTTAGAAAGGTCATGCTTGAACTGGCAAGGCTCGACGTCCCAGTATTCTTCACGCCGGGGGTAGTCATGCTCGGAACCGTTCCCTCTTATAGGAAGATGAACAAGATAGACATGGGTACTGCGGATAAAGTCTTCACGGTGGCAGCCGCGTTATGGGCTGAGGTCGAACACCGCGGCTCCAGCTTGAGTGATGCATCGTTTCTTGTGGTGGAGTCTGGGCTAGCCTATAACGCTGTCCTAGCAGTTGACAGTGGTAAGATAGTTGATGGCGTTGGAGGGACCCTTGGCGGCCCCGGTTTCCTGGGCCTAGGGGGTATGGATGCAGAGACCGCTTATGTCCTGTCTTCTCTGGAACCCGGCTTCTCTAGGAAGAGGCTGTTTGAGGGGGGAGTTTCATACCTATGCGGAATCCCGGATCTAGCCGAGTTCGAGGAAGCCTTCAAGAGAGGGGTAAAGTGTGTAGAGGACGCGGTCGGGGCGCTGGCGGAGGCGATAGTGAAGGACTTGTTCCAGCTTCTGCCAGTGTTTAGGGCTAGGCCCAGGCGGGTTTACGTTAGTGGCAGGTTGTTCCGCTCGTCTGTAGGCGGCGTCCTCAAGTCTAGGATAGAGGAGGCACTGGATAGGTATGGGATAGGCGCTGAGGTTGTCCCGGTGCCAAGGCTTGGCTCCCGTACCAAGGAGGGGGCTACCGGTGCTGCGATCCTCGCGAGCGGCTATGTCGGTGGTCGCTATAAATGGGTGGTTGACTCGCTTGAACTCTTTAACGCTGGCGGCTCAGTATTCGACTATATACTTCTAGGCGGCATCTCCGACGAGGCTAGGGATTATTTTAGGAGCGTCGGACGAGATATATTATAATACCCTTTACGTGTCCCAAGCCATCGAGGGGTGGATAGGATAGTGTCTGCAACGCCCGTAAGGAAGCTGGACGTGTATGACCCAGTGACTCCGCCTGTGTGTACTAGCTGTGGCCGCATAATACATCCGAATGAGAGGGCTACAGTCTTCGTATGCCCCAACTGCGGCATAGCAGTTATTAGGAGATGCTCCAGGTGTAGAGCCCAGGGAGCACCCTATACATGCCCTAACTGCGGGTTCACGGGGCCCTAGGAGGGTGGAGTACATGGCTAGAGTGGCAGTGGTCATGAAGGTATTGCCTAGCTCGGTCGAGATCACTCCACAGCAGTTGCTTGAGAAGATCAAAGAGGCGCTGCCGAGCGACTACCAGATCATGGGCAGTGGGGAAGAACCGATAGCCTTCGGCTTGAAAGCGCTTAAAGTCATCATATCAATCCCCGAGGAGACCGAGGGAGGCACAGAAAAGCTAGAGGAACTCATCAAGAATATAGACATAGTCGAAGAAGTAGAGGTAGAGACAGTACACAGGCTAAGCTAGGCGTAGACCCTCAAAACATGTTCCAGCGATTTTGAATCTCCCTTTATAGCCGTCTGTTGGAACACTAGATTCTACTAGGGAGTACAACAGCTACGAGGTGCCTGCTGGATTGGCAGAAGCGTCAAGGGAAGAGAGGAAGAAAGAACTCCTCCTAAGAGTCGAGGAATCTAGGAACAGGGATACCGGGAGGAAGAGAGTCAGGATAGACATACAGACAATGAAAGAGCTCGGCCTCCGGCCCGGCGATATCGTCGAGATCGAAGGCAAGAGGAAGACCGTGGCAATCGTATGGCCTGGCCTGCCCGAGGACACTGGGAGGAACATCATCAGGATGGACGGTATCTTGAGGAAGAGCGCTGGAGTAAACGTTGGAGACAAGGTAATAGTCAGGAAGGCAAACGTGCAGCCTGCGGTCAAGGTAAAGCTAGCACCGGTCAGCCAGTCCTCCGTCATAGACGAGGGCTTCAAGAGATACATAAAGAGGAGGCTCCTCGGAATACCAGTAGTAGAGAGGGACATAATCCAGATCCCCGTCCTGAGCCAAGGAATACCCTACACCGTGGTAGTGACTAAACCGCGGGGACCCGTCATAATAACCGAGAAGACTACAATAGAGGTACTTAACAAACCCCTAAGCCCAGGCCAAGTACCACGCGTATTCTACGAAGACATAGGCGGCTTATCCGGCGTAATCGAGAGGGTTAGAGAGCTCATAGAGCTACCATTAAGACACCCGGAACTCTTCGCGAGGCTCGGTATTGAGCCCCCTAAGGGTGTCCTCTTGTATGGTCCTCCTGGTACTGGTAAGACTCTTCTCGCCAAGGCTGTTGCGACTGAGAGCGACGCCTACTTCATAGCCATTAATGGTCCTGAGATTATGAGTAAGTTTTATGGTGAGAGTGAGCAGAGGCTTAGGGAGATCTTCAAGGAGGCCGAGGAGAACGCGCCAAGCATAATATTCATAGACGAGATAGACGCAATAGCACCGAAGAGAGACGAGGTCGCTGGAGAGGTTGAAAGGAGGGTCGTAGCACAGCTCCTAGCGTTAATGGACGGACTATCGACGAGGGGCCAAGTCATAGTTATCGCGGCGACCAACAGGCCCAACGCGATAGACCCGGCTCTGAGGAGGCCCGGCCGGTTCGACAGAGAAATCGAGGTCCCCCTGCCGGATAAACAGGGCCGGCTGGAGATCCTACAGATCCATACGAGGCACATGCCGCTAGCCGATAACGTGGACCTAGAGATGCTGGCCGAGATAACTAAGGGCTATACGGGGGCAGACCTAGCAGCACTAGTAAGAGAAGCAGCAATGCATGCCCTCAGGAGGTACCTGCCCGAGATCGACATCGAAGAGGAGAGGATACCGGTCGAGATACTGGAGAAGATGGTCGTGAAGATGGAGGACTTCATGGCTGCATTCAAGGAGATAACGCCCAGCGGGCTACGAGAGATACAGGTCGAGATACCGGAAGTCCACTGGGACGATATAGGCGGATTGAAAGAGGCCAAGATAGAGTTGAGGGAGACCGTTGAATGGCCCTTGAAATATCCCCATTCGTTCGCCAGGCTCGGCATTAAGCCTCCTCGTGGTATTCTTTTGTTTGGTCCTCCTGGTACTGGTAAGACTCTTCTCGCTAAGGCTGTTGCGACTGAGAGTGGGGCTAACTTCATAGCGGTGCGGGGCCCAGAAGTACTAAGCAAATGGGTAGGAGAAAGCGAGAAGATGATACGGGAGATCTTCAGGAAGGCGAGACAATACGCTCCTGCAGTCGTGTTCTTCGACGAAATAGACGCGATAGCCTCGGTTAGGGGTGTTGAGATAGGCTCACGGGTCGGCGAGCGGATAGTCAGCCAGCTGTTGACGGAGATAGACGGTATCTCCGAGCTCTCAGACGTGGTGGTTATCGCGGCGACCAACAGGCCCGACATCATAGACCCAGCCCTACTAAGGCCTGGGAGGCTTGAGAAACTGATCTACGTGCCACCGCCGGATGTAGAGGGGAGGCTTGAGATACTCAGGATACATACGAGGAACGTGCCCCTGGCAGTGGACGTTGACCTCATGGAGATAGCTAGGAGAACCGAGGGCTATACGGGGGCAGACCTAGCAGCACTAGTAAGAGAAGCAGCAATGCTAGCCCTGAGAGAGAATCTCTCGGCGGAATACGTTGCGATGAGGCACTTGGAGGAGGCTCTACTCAAAGTCAAACCCAGCGTCACCGAGCAGATGATAGAATACTACAGGAGATGGCTTGAATCGGCGAGGCAGATGAAGGTCTCACAGAAGACTGTCACGGCTCCAACGCTAACATACTAGGCGCACGGGATACTATTTAGGCCCCACCCGGGAACCCCTTAACATGGTGAAGTGTATTGAGCATATGGAGTCCTCAACCACTAATCAACACCGTCTACGAAACGCTACTGGCACTCTCGAAGAACGGCGAAATCCCGGTATCAGAGGCGGACGTTATAGCGGAGTTGAAGAGGCGGGGAGAAGACATCTCGCGTAGAGACCTGGCGAAAATCCTTATGACGCTAGAAATTCTCGGTTACATCTCAACCCAGCTCAGCAAGAAGGAGCTGATAGTGAAGGTAAACGCCAAGAGGTGAGCCCCTTATGGGCGTAAACCTGAAAGACCTTATACCCCAGGAGGCGCGCCAGGAGATAGACCTACGGGGTCTAAAGGGCAAGGTAGTGGCTCTAGACGCATACAACGCCCTCTACCAGTTCCTAGCCGCTATAAGGCAGCCCGACGGGACCCCGCTTATGGATAGAAAGGGCAGAGTTACAAGCCACCTCTCAGGCCTCTTCTACAGGACTATCAACCTAGCCGAGGCCGGCATCAAGCCCGTGTACGTTTTCGACGGGAAACCACCTGAGCTGAAGAAAGCAGAGGTAGAGAAAAGGTTCGCTAGGAAGGCGGAAGCCGAGAAAAAGTACATAGAGGCCAGGAGGGCTGGCATGGTGGAGGAAGCCAGGAAGTACGCTATGCAAGCGGCAAGGCTGACCCGGGATATGGTGGAGGATGCGAAGAAGCTCCTAACCGCGATGGGGATACCCTGGGTACAGGCGCCGGAGGAAGGCGAAGCACAAGCCGCATACATGGCTTCCAGGGGCGATGCCTGGGGAGCTGGTAGCCAGGACTATGATTCGCTCCTCTTCGGAGCGCCCAGGCTGGTTAGGAACCTTACAATTACCGGGAGGAGGAAGCTACCGGGTAAGGACGTGTACGTGGTTGTCAAGCCCGAGGTTATAGACCTCGGCGTGCTCCTCGATAAACTAGGGATAACTAGGGAGCAGCTCATACTCATAGGGATAATCCTAGGCACCGACTATAATCCCGGTGGAGTGCCTGGGATGGGGCCCAAGACGGCGCTACAATACGTTAGAACATACAAGAGCGTGGATAAGGCCTTGGAGGCTATACAGGCTAGGCTACCGGGTTACGACGTAAAGAGGATATACGAGTACTTCCTGAACCCGACCGTGACAAGCGAGTATAAGATAGAGTTCAGGGAGCCCGACAAGGACTCGATATACAGGATTCTAGTCATGGAGCACGACTTCAACCCGGAGAGGGTTGAGAAAGCCTATGAAAGGCTTAGGAAAGCGTACAGAGAGAACCTGAGGACGCGGCACGTGGGCCTCGACGCCTGGTTCGGCTAGCCCAGCTTGTCGAGAAGGTCCCTTACATTGGGCTTCTTCAGGCCCAGCCACTCTGGCTTGAGAGAAGTCGACCCGGCGTTTTCCCCGTATTCTATATAGATTTGCTTCCCGAGGAGTCTCTCCGCCAGCTTAACGATATACTTGCCCTTCATGGACTCTATAAGCTTCTTGGCCTCGATCGGGAGTTCTATCACGACCATATTGCTTCCATCGGGTAGGTACGCTTCCTGTACTCCAAGCACTCTATAGGGGCTTATCAGCGTCTCTATGAGCTTTCTCTTATCGGCATTGTACTCTATTACTATTACCCGCTTGATCTCGTCGGATCCAAGAGCCTTTCTAAGGTCAGCGCCTAGGCTGGAGGGTATCCCTGGACTCGATTCTACTAGGACATATAGTATATCGTCTATCTGATACGACTTCACGTACTTGATCCTGTGGGATCGGAACTTGCGTTCAATGCCTAGTAGCGCCCTCATAACCTTGACGTCGAGGTCATTATACACGCCCTTATCAACAAGGGACTGACATCTAGGGCATAGTATCCCGCTCTTCACACAAATCCTATCCAGAGGAATCTCAACCGGCACCACGACACACCCGTTTTACGAAGCCTGTAGCTTTTTAGCGCTTAAGTAAGCATGTGGAGCACGGATATGATTAAATAGGCCAGACCGGAACAAGCCGATCCCACGGGGGATAGGATCAATGCCGATAACCGATCCGGAGCTGGTAGCGATAGTGGAGAAGCGAATACTCAACAAAATGGTCTGCAGGAAATGCGGGGCGCTAAACCCGCCTGGAGCGACGAAGTGCAGACGCTGCAAGAGTAAGAACTTGAGGCCGAAGAAAAAGAAGTAGCCAGCCATAACTCCCTGGGCGTGGCCAGCCCACTTGTCCGCCTTATTCCCCTTCTCTGGTACAGGATCCAAACATGCCCCACATGCAGGAGAATCGTTCTCCCGGATAGCCCTGAGTTCCCCCGGCTACCTGGCTTGACTGGCTAGGAGTGTGGTTGCGGATGCGACGGGAGTCCCGCGCGGCGTTGGTGCCGCCGCCGGGATTTGAACCCGGGTCACGGGCTCGAAAGGCCCGCATACTGGGCCGGGCTATACTACGGCGGCTTCCCGTTTCATGGATGTAGTTGACTCGTGAAGGGGTTATAAGATTACCTGGACTGTCCGGGGTGTTTCCCCGGCACTAGTCTTTTAAGACTAGTCTCTTTACCGGGGGTCTCTGGGGATAGGTATGGGCGGAAAGCACGGCAAGTACGTCTACGTGAAGAGAAGCGATGGGTGGTTTGTCAAGGTTAGGGTTTTCAAGAATAGGGCAGAGGACGACCCAGAGAGGTACCTCGTAGTGGGGCCTAAGGTGCGCGATGCCCCCTTCACCTATGCGGTGGTAGAAGAGGAGGAACTACCAGAGGAGGTTAGGGAGAGGCTGTACGGGGTATAACCGGTTAGCGAGTGGTGGAGTTGAACAAGCCCAGGGTCTCCGTAATAATACCAACTTACAACGAGGCCGACAACATCGAATTACTACTCGACCGTCTCACCAGCGTCCTCCGGGCCGAGGGCTTCGAGGACTACGAGATAATAGCCGTCGACGACAATTCCTCAGACGGCACGTGCGACATAGTTAGGAGGAAGTCTAGGGAAGACCCTAGGATAAAATGCATACTTAGAGTCAACGAGAAGGGGCTCTCCTCCGCCGTTGTCGAAGGCTTCAAGAACGCCAGTGGAGAGATCCTAGTAGTGATGGACGCCGATTTACAGCACCCCCCCGAGACCGTGCCGAGGCTTGTGGAAGCCGTTATGAGGGGAGCAGATGTAGCAGTGGCCTCAAGATATGGTAGGGGAGGCGGCGTGGCCGGCTGGAGCAGGCTGCGCCTCCTCATGAGCAGGATCGCGACTATCGGCGTGAAGATTCTCGTCCGAGAGGCTAAGAGGACCACGGACCCCCTCTCGGGCTTCTTCGCGGTTAGGAGAGACGCTCTGCGGCTAGGAGACTTGAAGCCTAAGGGGTTTAAGATCCTCCTGGAGATACTGGCTAGGCATCCGTGCTTGAAGGTCGTCGATGTACCCTACGTGTTTCAGAGGAGGCATGGCGGCGAGAGCAAGCTTGGCTTCTTTGTAGTCACCGATTTTATATCGCAGTCCTGGGAGATCTCTCCCATGCCCAAGTTCCTCATAGTAGGAGCCAGCGGCATCCTCGTTAACCTAGCTGTTATGTGGGTCATACTCGCCCTCACGGGCCATGTGGATATTGCTAGTATAGGGGGGATCGAGGCTAGCATTATATCCAACTTCGTGCTCCACGAGCTGATCACATTCCGGCACTATTTCCGGAGGGATTGCCGGGGCAGAGGCATGGTTAAGAGGTTAATCCTCTATCATAGAGCCTCGCTGGCCTCTGTAGTGACTACGTATCTTGTGATGAGGCTACTCGTCACCCTCTTAAACGCCAACCCGCTACTGGGACAGTTTCTAGGTATACTTCTGGGGTTCGCCGTAAACTATATGCTCTCCGTCGAGACCGTATGGGAGTGTGGTATACATGGAGGATGTAAAAGAAATGTACAATGAACTCGTGAAAAGAATAAGCGAGTGCACAAAATGCCCGCTACACACCACAAGGAGAAACCCCGTGCCAGGCGAGGGACCCCTAGAAGCCGAGGTCATGCTCATAGGGGAGGCGCCGGGGAGAAAGGAGGACGAGCTGGGCCGCCCCTTCGTGGGCATGGCGGGTAAGCTGCTAGACGAGCTTCTCAACGAGGTTGGAATGCCTAGGAGGTCCGTGTACATAACCAACGTCATAAAATGCCGTCCACCTGGCAACAGGGACCCCAGGCCCGAGGAAATCCGGGCATGCCTGCCATACTTGATTAGGCAAATACAGTTAATCAAGCCAAGGATAATAGTCGCACTGGGTAGGATCTCGGCTAAAACCCTCCACGATCTGGCCCGCCTGCAATGGAAGGGTATATCCAAGGAACACGGGAGAGTCAAGGACGCGGTTATAGCCGGGGTTAAAGTGAAGATCCTGGCAACCTATCATCCCGCCGCTGCACTCTATAATCCGAGGCTCAGGGATTATATCAGGGAGGATCTAAGGAAAGCATCCCTGCTCCGAGAAGCCGGCGAGCCTGGTCGTTCTAGGCGGACGCTCGAAGACTTCTTCTAGCAGCCTCAAGCCTCCTGTAGTATTCTCGCAACGCTCCTTATGCTCGACAAGTAGCCCAGCATGTAGGCTCCGAGGCCCACCACTGTTATGATGATTATCGACTCGATGACTGACAAGGACGACGTCCCTCCAACTCCAACTGCGCTAGAGGTTCTATTCGAGGATGCCATGGCTAGCGAGAGCATATCCCAGGAGAGGGCGCTCACGACCGCCTCGTCGAGCAGCTGTATGGCTGGGTCAGTATAGTTGTAGGATAGCATCACCCGCGAGTAGTCTAGATACGCGGGGGCCAAGCCTGGGGTCAAGCCCCTCATTAAGAGTCTTCCAGTCACTATCGAGTAGATCCTAGTCAACTCCCTGTAGTATTCCTCTAGTACCCATGAGGGTCCCCTGTAGGCCTGTATGGAGGACTGGAACATTACGTTTAGGCTCTGGGATAGCAGCTCTCTGAAGAAGCCTATGGCAGCCATGTAATTACCCTCGTCCAGGTACCTGGCCCCGGTCTCCTCTAGCCTGGACAATATGTCTATGTATACTAGTATACTCCTACTCCTGCCATAATACTTGACAGCATACTCCGCCAGGGCAGAAGCGTATCTCCCGCTGGTTGTCGCGTAATCGCGCAGTATCCAGGCCAGCCTCTCCAGGTCCTCTTCGCTGATCCATGGCGTCACGGAGCGCGTTGCGTTAGCACTTCGAATCCATTCTTCGATGCTTGTTATCCTGGCTGAGGCATGGGCTAGCTCTGGGATGGCGTTTGTAAAGAACAAGTCGGGCGTGTCCGAGTAGTTGTGGTATGCCAGTATACTGCTCTTCGCAGCGGCTAGCCTGGTGTATGCTGTTGAGATGAACTCCGCGTAGTATAGGGATCCGTTCCTCGGCATGGAGTCGAGGCGGGCCTCAAGCATCGATAGCTCTTTGTCCACGCTTTCGGCGACAGCGTCTAGCTTCTTCTTGGCTTCCTCGTAGGTGTTGTTCTGAGTAATAGCCATGTAGTATATGTTGTAGGCCTTGTTTAGCGCTGTGAAGGCGAGGCTTGCCGCGGCGTAGGGGTGTGACTCCAGGACGTTCATGCTCTTGTTGATGTAGTCGTAGACCCTTTTCAGGGTATTATAGGTTACTCCAAGCCTGCTGGCGTTCATAGCCAACTCCAGCGACTTGTTTATCATTGCATTGGCCGCGTGCCTCATGGTCCGATTGAAGCTTCCCGGGAGCATGAACGGTGTGTTAGCTATGGGCGGCTCAGTGACGTTATATATCAGGGAGACAAGGTTTACCAGGCTAGTATACGTCTCGCCTGTGCACTCCTGCTCCAGGGTCTCCGTATAGTTTATGAGGGGATAGTAGAATTGCATGCCACTCTCAGAGGCCGCGCTGCACTTGTACTCGATGGCTCCCACGCTGGAGGCTAGGCCGTCCGGCGATATAGCCCCCGTTACCACGACGCCCTTGTAACCTGCTAGGGACGGGGCCCCTGAGAGCAGGGTATAGGTTACTAGTGAAATCATCATGCTTCCACTAGGCCCGTCTATCCCGCTGTTAGTCTGGAACGTAATGTTGAAGTCATAGAAACGCCAGTCGACGCCAGCCAGTAGAGCAGCTAGCTTGACGGCCTGATAGGTGCTTTCCAGGGTAACTCTCCCGATCCCTCCCCCTGCCCCAACGTAGATCGTTCCATTACCGGGGTAGCTTATGGATAGTTCTGCTGGTATCAGGACGCTCTTCTTCTTATTCTCGATGACCGCTACTAGGTCGAACTTAGCCTTGAGAACCGTCCTGCCGGCAGGACCCCCTAGGTTTCCAGTGTTTGAGGCCAACGCGCTCAGGGCTGGCAGGAGGAGGACTATGAGCAGTGTTATCACTGTAAGCTTTTTTGCCACAGTATATCCCCATGTAGCCTGCCGTGAAGTCATAAGTCGAGCCTATGCTTAATAGTCTTATAGAGTTCCAGTCTAACGGGTGACTCGGGGAGGAGCTGTGGCCAAGAAGAAGGAGAAGACTGGGGGACAGCAGGAGAGTAAGGGACAGAAGGAGCTCAAGATAATCAGCGTCCAGGTGGTGACGCCGGAGGCTGTTATGAAGAACCCGAGGCAGATGGGCCTACTATACATCATAGACAAGCTCGGGCCGACGCACGAGAAGACCCTACAACACATAGTATACCTCATCCAGGAGGAACTCGACATAGGACTGGGCTATGACTTCAGGAAGGTAGGCGACACTCCCTATAGCCCCCAGCTCAAATCAGACCTTGTAGCACTCCTTTACGTGGGGTTCATCGAGACCGAGCCGGGACTATACAGAAAGCTTAGGACGACGAGCTCAGGCAAAGACGCCCTTGAGAAGGTACAGCCGCCCGCGGGCCTCGTGGAAGCGATACAGTCAAACTTCGAGAAGCTGAGGAACAAGGCATCGATACTCGACAGCGAGCTGGATCTTGAGATCAGGAAGAGGATGAGGGGGCTCGGGGCTAGGCGGAGGAGGTTCTTCTAGCCTAACCCGAGAGGGGAGAGTTGAATCCTCCTCCACTAATATCCCGTAGCGTAGGGAGGAAGAAGCTCTTCCTAGTGTATGGCGAGTCCGCTACTGGCAAGACCCATATGGCCTACGAGATCTACAATTACGCGGCTAGCCAGGGTCTAAACCCGGTGTTTATAGCCACCGAACCTGGTACGGCCACCTTCTTGTCGGCCGTCGGCGGAGAGTTTATACGAGTCCTTAGCCTGGATGAGCTGGCACGTCAAATCACCTACCATGCATCCATGAAGCGCTACATCGTGGTGGATAGTGTAAACTGGCATTATAGGGAGGCTCCAGGACCTAGTGGAGGGAGGATACTGGCATACATCTCAGCGCTCCTACGCGAGGCTGGCGGGTTCGCTACAGCTCAAGTTTCAGGAGGGGAGGGAGGGCCCAGTGGAGCCCCCTACATTATGCCCTGGGCTGGTACAGTGGGTGTAACTAGGAGGGGAGACGGTATATTCCTGGTGGAGTTACTGAAGCCGGTGAAGCGGTTGTTGGGGTTCCGGATAAGGGGGACTAGCCTGGAATGGCTGTGAGGAAGAGGCTGGAGGAGCTTGCGCCGACCCTCTTGGTCTACCTAGAGGTCACCTCGGTCCTCCTCATAGCCACAGCCATGTACTACTTCGTGTCTAGCTATGGCCCCCGCTCTTTCATCTTCTATCTGATGGTGTTTCTCCCGGCGATGACTGCTAATGGATCCGCTGTGTTGGCTCCCAGGGTAAAGGCGTTCGTCTCGGACAGTAAAGCGGGGCTACACCCCATTGATGGCGGACTTGTGTGGCGGGGCAAGCGCTTGTTGGGTGATGGGAAGACGTGGGAGGGCCTGCTTGTCGGCGCCCTAGCCGGGATCATCGTAGCGGCTATCCTATCAGTCCTCTGCTACCTAGAATACTCCGCTAGCATTGCCATGGTCTTGTTTAGTTCTGGCGTTTATTCGAGTATAGCTGCCCTCGTAGGGGATATAGTTGGTAGCTTTGTGAAGAGGAGGCTGGGCCTCGAACGCGGAGCGCCGGCCCCTCTAATGGACCAGGCCGACTTCTACGTCTTCGCATCTATAGCCGTGTATCTCGTGGGGGTGGAGTTGTCTTTGGAGCCGCTGGTATGGTTCTTCTTCATCGTGTACGGCATGCATGTCCTTACAAACTGCATAGCCTATAGAATGGGGTTAAAGCGAGAGTGTCCCTAGGAGCTTAGAGGCTCTGGCTACTCCGGAATCATCCCCGCCTGCTTCTTCATAAGATACCTGTACTTGATGAACCTGTCGTCGGGCGAGAACCTGGGCGGGTGGGGGACTCTAACGGGTCCACCGCACACCGGGCACTTGTCTCTCCTCAAGGTGTATCTGCCGCAGAGGGTGCAACGTCTGAGCAGCCACTTCAACTCGGGTCCACCGGGGTCCCCTGGGCTATTCTTTTAGCCTTTCAAAGGCGAATTCGACGTTGAGCTTTGAAGCTTCCTTCTCGGCCTTCTTTAGACTGGCCTGGAGCGCCTTCTCTAGCACCTTATAGTCATGGCTTTGTAGGTCCATCCTGTAGCGGGGGGCTCCGATAGTGTAGATCCTGACTTTAACCTCTTCCCCCTCGACCCTAGCAGAATCCCTGGCTTTGAGGAGCACCTTCTTTATCCTCTCAACTCCGTCTGGAGCTAGCGATCTCAGGGTGAATACCCCGGATATCTTGACCTGCTTGATCCTTATGTGGGTCCTGGCGGCCTCTAGGAGGGGGGCGATCCACTCCTCTGGTATCCCTGCCTCTGCCAGCACCTCCTCGCCGTATATCACGGCTCTTTCGAGTCCGGTCATGACGTCGCCGTAGGCGTCTTCCAGCTTCCAGATTACTTCTCTATAGGCGTCATCGAGGCTCTTGCCGAGATCCTTGGCTACGAGTTCTATTATCGATACTGCTTTCAGCTTCCTCTTGTATTCTATCATCTTCCTTCTGCGCTCGCCCTCCATCACCCTCTTTAGGCTGACGTCGACCTGGCCTCTGGCCTTATAGACGCGTATAACTTTAACTACAACCTTTCTCCCGGGCTGGACTACCCTGTCTATCTTTCTCACGGCCCTAGTCGCGACCTCGCTCCACGGAAGGAACGCTCTCATACCTCCATACTCGTCCAGGGATAGATAGGCTCCGAAATCGTATACCTCTTCGACCGTGCCTACCACAAGCTCCCCGACCCCAGGCAGTGGACGCCTTGGCTTTAGAGTCGTAACCATCCTATACTCCACCCCGGTAGAGGATCAGTATGGCTTGGAGGAATTAAGGGTGTGGCTAGCCGAGGACCCTCTCGATCTTCCCGAGTATCTTGGCCTTACCGCCAGTCGGCCGGACTAGTAGTGCTCCACAGGAAAGGCATCTAGCCGGGAAAGTCGCGTGGCTGAATACCACTTGTCTCTGCCCGCACTGGGGGCAGGTGACTAGGAGGAACCTGCTCCTGGGCTGCGGCACAAGTATCTTCCTTCTCCTTCCACCGAACTCGACGGCCGACACCGGCTTCACCCCGATCACACAGCCTTCTCGACCAGTTCTATCCTCTTCAGCCTGATGCCTAGTATGTGTCTCTTATAGCCGCACTCGGTGCATGTTATCTTGAGGACTACCTTCTTGGTGACCTTTGCATACCTCTTCTGCTCCGGCCTCCTCTTAGAGCCGTATCCCTCTTGTTTCCTCTCATACCTCCTCTGGCCCTCGGCGATGGACCTCCTCTTACCGTGTTTGTAAACTGCCACCGTGTGGACTGTGTGCGTCTTACACCGTGGGCAGTACGTCCTTATCTTCTTTGGAAACTTCACTATTACCCCCTCACATCCCCAAGCCCACTAGCCGTTAGCCGGGTAATTTTATAGCTGTTTCCCTAACCGGCTCGGCTAGCCCAGCTAGTATGAGGCCTATACCCCTATCCAGGGGGACAGGCACGATTTCGCCTGGCTCCACCACCGTGTTGCCTAGCGCAAACGGCGAGGCGACCCTGACCGCCATGTCCTCGCCGAAGGTGACGGCCATACCACTAATATAGTCCGAGTAGACCTCTAGGATTCTCCTGATAGCCTTGAAGAGGCCCCCGTCTATACCCATATAGTTCTCGTCGAACGACAAGTCGCTGAGCCTAGCCTTGGCGACGAGCCTAGAAGCCTCGGCGAGTCTATCGAGGAACTCCCTGCAGAAGGGCCCCGGGCAGTAAGTGTAGAGGAGGCTCTTCGCCTCGTTGAGGTGTTCCAAGTTAAGCGATTCATGCATCATGGAGGCTGCCCTAAACACGCCCCCAGCCGGTACCCGCTCTGACAACGATTTCACCCTCTATTATCCTACATATCCCCTTGGTCTCGAACACTATAGCGATGCCGGCAGGGAGGGAGGCCTCCTCCCCCTCTCTAAACCCCCCTTTGAACCCATAGTATTCCCCCTCGGGTATTTCAACTAGACACCTGGCACCTACCTCGCCCTGGAACGGTGTTAAGTCCCCGTAGCTGGGCCTCCACGATTCGCCTACGCGCGCCGCAAGGAGACTAGCCTTCCCATTGAGGGTTCCCTCCAGCCTAAGCAGCCGGGTGGGATCCTGGGTAACCTGCAAGTCCAAGTCTACCGCCAAATCCCTGACGATCTCAAGGATCTCGTCGAGCCAGTTACGTCCTAGAACCCTCCGGGCCCCACCCCTCCTACCACCTAGGCCCTCCGCGATCCATCCCCTCCAACCCGGCTCGCCTTCGCCTGGCAGGGCCGGCTCATAGCCCCTGGGCGGGCGTAGAGGGAATAACGCCTCGGGCTCTAGCCCCCGGGCGGCTATGTACTGGGCTATCTCACGCCTCTCACTCCTCCCCAGAGTCCTGCACTCGCTACAATAGACTACTACGTGGAAGCCCCTGTGGCCCGTGAAGTAGATGCGAGTGGCCTCCGCCCCTAGATCCCTCTTGGCAACCGCTCTTATCCTATACGCCATTCTAAGCCCCTCCATTATACATTCAGTCGTGGGCAGAGGCCCCTGGCAGCCTGGCAGGTGGTCTACGTCGATGTCAAAGAAGAGGTCACTGCCCAGCCATACTTTCTCCTCCATGGACTTTGCCTCGGGCAACTCGTATGTCGCCACGGAGTAGTAGGCTTGCCTCGGGGGCCTCCTCGTCATGTGGTCTAAGACCTCGTCTATACTGTTGAATGATAGGTGGCGGTGGTAGGTCTCCGAATCGAAGTACTGGAATGCGAACTCCCTGTGGGCTATGTCGCTGGGCTCTTCTATCCGGGGGCGTAGGGAGTAGTATAGCTTGTATAGGAGTTCTAGGTCGACACCATCCCTGGGGACCCTGTAGGGTATCTCCCTGCCCCTAGATCGTCGGCGAGACATAGAATGTCAGCCTACCCCCACCCACGTACTCGAAATCGACCCTCGCGGGCGCGTCCCCAGCGTACATTACCGTGGCGGTCTCGGCGGCTTGGGCGGCTTGGAGCATCTGTGAGAAGTATTCGAGGGTATAGCTTGACGAGTCCGGTGACTCGACCTGCATGTCGAGCAGGCTCTGCCTCTCCACCGAGAATTCAAGCTCGGCGCTCTCAATGTCGCCCGTGCCCCTCATTATGAACGACTCCTCCGAGGCTAGCAGGCTGAGAGTGTCTGCTATGGGCTCCAGAGTCCTCATGGATTCCCTGAAGGTGGTCGCGAGCATCTTGGCCGTAACCGTGAAGCCTATCTTCGGCTCAGGGGGCCTCTCTATAGACAGGGTTATCTGGGGTATCCTAAACCTGCGAGAGCCCCTTCCGAGGAAGAGCACGTCGATGAACGTATCGGACACGCGTATCTCCAGCTCGTCGTTTTTACGAGCTCTCCTTAGAACCTTCACTAGAGTATCGAATGATACGCCAAACTCCACCTCATCCTCCTCCAACTCGTAGTCACTCATAGCCTCAGCGGGGAAGAATAAGTCGACCATGACCACCCTAGCGGGGTCGAGGGAACGGAAGGATAACCCCTCGCTGTTGGCGATGAAAACACCCTCATCCAAGACCTTCTCCATAGACGCTATAATGTATCTCCAGGTCCTTGCATCCTGGAACCTTATCCTTGAAACCATCCAGACCCCCGTTTAGAATAGCTGGGACCCCAGTTAAAATTATGCCCGGGGGGCTAGGCGCAATCCAGGCTCTTCTCCAACTGCCGAGCCAGGACCACCATGGAATAGGCTAGTCTCTGCGACTCCTCAAGGAGATGCCTCGACGATACTGTCGGAGGAGTCCTCTCTACGGCCTCGACCAGGTCGCGGGCTAGCTTGTCTAGGCCGCGCCTCAGCGTGTATAGTCTAGCGCAGTCGTTCACGCGTATTCTCTCCACGTATACCCGCACCTCTTGCACCTATAGAATCTCGTGGGGGGCTCGTCGGCGGCCCTCGTCTGCATCATCCAGAAGTAGACCTCGTCGTGACCGCACTTGGGGCATCTCACTTGTCCCTTTAATAGGACTGCTGTCGAGGGCACCTGGTCGGCCTCGACCACTATGATCTTGTCCCTTGGGCTGTGCTCCACCTTCCTCTTGACCTTGTAGGCTTCGAGCGCCTCATCCTCGATATCTATGGTGTAGCCGCAGCGGGGACAGAACAACTGCTTCTTACCGTCCTTAACCCTAGGGTACATTATAGAGCCGCAGCGGGGACAGAACCTTATCCTAGACTTCCTAGCCGCTGGCTTGGTGGCGGGCATCACATACACCTAGGCCAGCTATAGAGTCTTCGGGGGTGTTATATTTTCCGTGAGAGTATGGTCTCCACACGTTGAATCCATAAGGGTAGAGAAGAGGATAGAGTGTATAGGACGCTCTCTAGGCTTCTAGTAACGGTAGGGGGGAGTGGGTAGCCGCACCTGCAATCGCCGGCGGCGAAGCGGAGTTCGCCGGAGAACCCCTTTTCCTCGGCATCCCTGCACAGGGTTGCACAGTCTCTTCCCGAGACCGCTCCATCTACTTCGGAGCCACGTAGTACTATGCCGAGGCATTTACTTGAGAAGCATTTTGAGACCAGTATCCTGGCTTCCTTTTTACTCTTCAACCTCTATCCCGGCCTTCCTGAGGGCCTCAGTGATCTTCTCGCGGACGTCGCGCGCGTCCTCTATTATCCTCTTCAAGGCGTCCTCCAGCACTTTAACAGGGTCTTCGTCGACGGCCAGCTTCATGTAGACCCTTATAGACTCCTCTAGCGGGTGTATAGGCGAATAGTAGGCGTTGATAACCCTCTCATCCTCCAGTAGGTAGTGCTGGAGCAGGCTTCCGAGCGTGTGGTCTTCACCGGTTATCACGAACTCGTATTCCCGGTCCGAGATCTTCTTCAGCTCTACCTTCTCCAATCTACCCAAACCCTCCCTTCCCCAGTTCAGAAACCACCTTTTTTACTGCTTCCCTCCAATCGCCTCTCACGAATAGCTTGCCCTCATCGTCCTCCTCTAGCACATCAAGGTTGAAGCCCGCGTCTATTATCTCCAAAGGACTGGCTCCGGTGAGGGATGCCACCGCCAGGAATAACTTCTTGGCGGTCCTGGAGGCTTCAAGCGTTGATAGGGACTCTAGAAGCCTCCCTATCTCGCCAGCATACACGAACACCTCGTCGACCGGGGCACTAGACTCTAGGCCCTCCTCGGTGACCCTGGCCTCATAGCCGTTGATCCTCAGCACAAGCTCTAGGACGTCGAGGGGTATGGCCACTCCAGCCTCTCTGTAAATCGATCTAGCCGGTATGACGCGTAGGCTCCTCCCACGGACCTCCCTTTGCGTGAACTCCTCCAGGACCTTCTTTATGCCGATGCGGGTCTTCCTTGCAAGCACGTCGCCCCCGTAAACCTCGACTCGGAGCGCTCCATTTTTGTACTTGATGAGCACTGGATCGCCTATGAGGTGCTTGGAGAGCCTCTCCATGAACTTGTCGATGTCCTGGAGCGCGAGCGGTGGAAGCTTCACTATGAAGACCCGCTTCCTAGCCATATCCCCGCGTCACCTTATTGGGGAGACGAGCGTCCTCCTGAGCTCCAGGCGCAGTATCTTGGAGGAGGCCAGTATCGATACTTTCCTCTTCTCGACGTGACCGCACTTGGGGCATTTCATGCTACGCGGGTTCACAGGCTCCAGCAGGGCTCCACACCTGGAGCACTCCGCGTAGAGTACTCCATAGGGTGGCTCGACGGTGGTTAAATGGTAGGGGTTAGTGTTGTTTAGGACTTTGACGAGGACTATATCGCCTCTCCTGTAGTAGTCCTCGATGTTCTTCACATACTCCTCGCTAATGTTAGATATAGGTATGGCGCCGAGGAACCTGCCGCTATACTCGTAGAGCCATGCCGGCCCCGGCTGCAGCCTCACCTCTCCATACAACTCGACGAGCACGACGTCATGCCGAACCTGCATGACCATGCCAACGGCAGAAGAGCCTGCCCGAGGGATCCTAAGCCTCTTGAGAGGGATGACCTCAACTACCCTCACAGCCATATTATAGCGTGCAGTACCCCTAACCGCGGCCCTCACAACACCTGCCTCTTCATCGACATAAGTGCCACTGCCCGGTATGAATTCCTCGATCGACGCTAGCTCCTCGCCCGGGAGCACCTCCCTCTCGCTAAATCTTCTCAAAGACTGCGACATTCACTATCACCCTTCTCATCCTGGACCTGTGGTGCTCCATGGTAGCTGGTATGGGGAACCGCTCCCTATAGAGCACTCTATGGCTGTATCCGTGCTTCGCGGCCAGCCGGGAATGGTATTGTTCATTACCGGTTTTTAGTATAGCGTAGATCCGTTCAACTCCGAGGGACATCGCGTACTCTAGGAAAACCGTGTCCATCCCCTTGCGTTGTACCCCGAATGGGGGATTCATCACGACTAGATCTACTGCGCGCCGGCGTAGGGGGCCGTTGCCCCTCTCGATTACAGAGACTATATAGCCATGCAGGGAGGCCGAGCCTATGGCAGAGAACGCCTCTCGGCAGTAGCCTGCGAGGCGTGGGTCGGCATCGACACCGATAATATACCAGGCGCCATACAATGCCAGGGCTACGGATAACCTGCAGGTACCGGCTCCCAAATCCGCTATCCTACTGGAGTCCAGGTCCTCGTGTAGAGCGATCCAGTTGGCAAGCCTAGCCGCTATATCGCCGGGCGTAGTGTATTGTTCTAGTCGAGGCGACGGATCAGGTATCCTGGGCGCGGCCCTCTCGACCAGGCGGGCGACCTCGGATACCCGCGGCATGTCGGGTCTACCACGGGAATATGTATGGCTCTAGCCGGCCCTGGAGCGCCATCCTAGCCTCTCCGGGGGTTAGAACTGGTTTCTCATAGCTGTGGAAGTCGTCTATAGGGAGCCTGGGGCAGCTCGTAACTACCCATGCCTCGATGCTGGGCGTATCTATATTCCTCAACACGTAGTCGTTCAGCATCTCCGACACGTATAGGAGATAGCTCCTCCCAGACTCCTTTATGAGGCGTATCAGGCTCTCCACCAGCCAGGGCCTGTATTGGCCGGTCTTGGAGCCGACTATGATACCCCAGGTCTCCGCGTCCATAGCCTTAGACACTTTATAGAGCCTCACCGCGTAGACCCGCTCGAACTCGGGGGTTCTGTCGAGGGCCTCGCCACGGTAGGGGTCCAGTTGTATGACCGGCTTGAGAGTTGAGAGGTAGAGGCCTAGGGCGTGGAAGACGCCCCCCGAGACAATGATGTATGCGTCGCCTGCGTAGCTCCTCGCTAGCCTGTAATCGCACCCGATCACTTGGCCCGGCTCGAAGTACGGTGGTATAGGCGGTGGGATGGCTGCCTCGAAACCATGCTCCTCCAGCGATGACGCCAGGCTTTCGAGTAGATGGGTGTGTTGGCTGGTGGCGGTTAGGACTAGGCGCTTGGCTCCGCGTCCTTTGAGGAGCTGTATGCTTTCCTCGATCATGCCCCGGGTGATCTCTAACTTGCTCTTGGCTGCCAGGTAGACTATCCTAGGCCTGCCCCTGGGGGGCTCCACATTGCTGCTCGCTAGCTCGCCCGGGTACGGTGTATGTCCTATGTGGATTACCACGTCGGCCCCTAGTATGTGGGCGAGCCGGGGCCAGTGGAGGTCGCATGAACCGAAGGAGCTGTCAGCGTCTATGTATACTTCGGCCCCGGTGGACTCTGATATGGAACGTGATATGCAGTCGGCGTATTGCTTCAGCCCGTCGGGGAGTTGTAGGACTACCTTAGACCCCTTAAGCTCATTGAGCTCCTCCAGCGGCGAGAAATCTATATGGTATGGTATGGGGCAGGAGCTGGACAAACCCGACTACCTGGCCTGCGCGAGCTTCCTTATCCTAATCCTAGTGGGTATGGGGAACTTGTCCCCGCCCCTCCTCAGGGCCTCCTTTATATGCTCCACGTCCTTCTCCCTGCCCCAGACCTCCAGTATCACGTGGCCTGGATACACGCGGGCCGCAGTTCCTATCGGTTTCCCGAATGCCTGCCTCATACCGTCTTGGAGTCTATCGGCGCCGGCGAAGGCCATCATCTTGTTCTCCCTCAGCACGTGGTGGGGATAGACCCTTATCCTGAAGTAGAAGTTGACATCGCCCACCGAGGAGGCCAGGTACTTGTTTACGGCGATCCTAGCGGCTTCGAGGGCGTTATGCCTGATCTGGCCCGCCTCTACCGCGACAAGCTCTCCCTTGACCTCGGCGTTATCCATCATCTCCCTATTGCCCATCTCGAACTTGGTTATCTTAGGCTGCGGGACCCCGTGTATATACTCTCTCCTGGTATAGGGTGGTCCACTGAAGTGCGTGTAGCACCTAGCTGGTCTCAGCGGCATAGCCTAATCCTCCCCCTGCGCCGGAGATAGCGGGTCGCCGGCCCCAGGTTATATTTCTTGGCGCTTACTTCTCCAGGACTATCAGGGAAACCCAGAGATCCCCGTGACGGACCTTACGTATGTGAGCCAGCCTGAACCCGGCCCTGCGCCCAACGCTCAGGACATGACTGGACTCTGTGGTTACAAGGGAAGCCCTCCCCCCACTCTTCATGGAGTCGTAGAGCGCTGGTATGAAATCAGAGTAGAGCCTCCTAACCGAGTAGGGATCGCCCAGGCGAATCCCATATGGCGGATTGGAGGCCGCATAGTCGATCGAGTCGTAGCCGACCAGCTCGGGCAACCGTCTTGCATCCCCAACCATGAACTCGATCCTATCATAGACTCTCGCCGCCAGGGCGTTTCTCATAGCACCCTCTATATGCCGCCTATTCCTATCAATGCATAGTATGCGCGCGTCCTCGTAGAGCAGGGCGGCCTCTATAGCGACGGTGCCACCGCCGCACATCGGATCAACTATCACCGACGAGTCCCGCGCCCCAGATAGGCGTAGGAGGGCGTATGCTAGCGTAGGCTTCAGCGCCGCCGGGTGGTCGTACACACGATATCCCCTCCTGTGCCCACTCCTCTCGCCGACCAGGTATACGCCTATCCTGAACACCGTGTCGTCGACCTCGGCCATCACCGAGACCGCTGGCGCCTCCAACCTCACCTCGGGTGTCACACCATACTCCCCCCTGTAGCTTTCCTGGACTGCCCTCCCGACGACCCTTGCGACGTCCATGCTAGTGTACTCGTGGCCCTCGCCAATCCTCTCAGCCCTCACAGCAAAGCTACCGCCGTAGGGTATGTACCTGTGGACCCCTGACTGCACCGTATACGCTTCTATCAGGCTGAGGCTCTCCCTGGAATAATCGACCCTCCCCTCGTAGAGCAGGATCGAGGCGGAGTGGATACTCCTCATGCTATAGAAGGGGTGCAGGGGTCCCCCATACTCTATTATCAGCCTGCCTCGCCCGCTCCTCTCCTCCACTATGGAGGCGCCCGGGAGCTCTTCGAGCACCTCTAGCCTACTAACGTCCTCCAGGCCGGGATTACATTTGATTAGATACCTCAACCTTGCACCCCTCGATAAACGCGCACGCCCTCGATAATAGGTAGAGGAGTAGGCGGACGTCCTTCCCATGCATGAGGTTCCTCGCGGCCATCCTCCTGAGAGCCACTACGATCTCCTCCCTCCTCTTCTCGTCGCTCACCAGTAGGTCTGCAAGCGCCCTTGCATAGGCCTCGACAAGCCTGATATAACGGGTATCCCCCCTCCACTCGACACGCCTACCCCGGGCCTTATAGAATTCGTAGAGGAGTATCGCCGTGGCGTTGGCTAGGTTGAGGGCAGGGTATCTGGAGCTCGACGGTATAGTCGCTAGTAGATCGCACATGGAGAGTTCTGCCCGGGTGAGCCCCACGCTCTCCCGGCCCATGACCAGGGCTACAGTCCCCTCTACTCCCCCCGCGATTCCAACCGCCTCCTCCGGGTTCACGGGAGTCCTAAGAGCGTCGGTCGAGGAGGACCTGGCCGACGTGCATATCGATAGTGCAACGCCTTCGAGGGCCTCTTCCAGGCTGTCGACTATGAGGGCCGAGTCCAGCCTGTGGCTGGCCCTCACAGCGTATTCCCGGGCCTCCTCTAGGCTCGCCTTAGGAGAGACCAGGACTAGTTCATCGACGTCGAAGTTCTCGCAGAGCCTAGCTATTAGCCCTAGGTTGATGGCGCCCTCAACGCCGACGAGTACTAGTCGAAGCCTGTCCAAGCCCACTCCCTCTAACCGCTATCACCGCGTAGAGTTTTTCCATAAAGAAAGACTCCCCGACCTCGTACACTACCTCGAAGCCAGCCTCCCTAAGGCATTCGTGGGGAGTCCACTGGGAGAGGCTCGAATACACGAGAACCAGGGCTCCCGCTACTCTAGTAGCCTCTCTACATGCCTCCTCCAAGGTGCCCGGCGAGCCGCTCCACGACTTGGACAGCTCTGGACACTGGTCCAGCTGGTCCTCCACCGGGAGGTAGGGGGGGTTAACGACTGCCAGGTCGAACCGGGGTCTGAGGCATGAGGCCCATCTACAAGCGACTACAGTGGCCTTGGAGGCCTGGAGGGTCTTGTTAGCGGCTTGGAGGGCGTGTGGGTTTATATCTGTCGCTACGACGAAGGCTTCCGGGTATATCCTGGTTATGGCTAGTGCGAGTACCCCTGTACCCGTGCCCATGTCTACAGCCGTCGTGACATCGGTCTTGACTCCGGGTAGGCGTGCCAGGGCTTCTATGGCGAGGAGCGTGTCGTCGGAGGGCTCGTAAACGCAGGGATGAGCGTAGACTCTTAACTCGCCTAGTGGTGTTTCGTACAGCCTCCAGCCTTCTCCAGCAGCCATTCTACGTCCTCCACAGTCAAGTCACGTACACGCTTGCCAGCTATCCTGGTTAAGACGCTTCTCTCGACGCCGAGGCACTTGGAGGCCATCTTGTCCGCCAGCTTGTTTCTCCCGGTGAAAAGACAGGCCGTCAACCTCTCATAACACTCGTCGCCAACCGTCCAGGGCCTGATCCTCTGGAAGAGTACGAGGGACCCGTGGACCTCCGGCCGCGGGTAGTACCATGAGCGCGGGAGCCTGCCGAGCTCCTTTACACTGAAGTATCTTTTCGCGAGCAGGGTCAATCGGCCATACTCCCTGGAGCCCGGCTCCGCTAGGACCCTCTGGGCAACCTCAAGCTGTAAACCCAGGACAAGGGCTTTGACCGAGTTGTTCCTGGCGCCACTGGCGATTAGGCGCGAGGATATATTGTAGGGCGTGTTGGAGTAGACACCGCTGACGCGGAAGCCCTCAGCGCACTCCACGCCGTCGCCGTGGACCAGGTAGACGTTTGAACCATGCAACACCTCCCCTGCGATCTTGAGCAAAGCGTGGTCTATTTCGACGCCGACAACCCAGCCCACCCTGCCGGCGACATAGTAGGCTAGGTGGCCCGTGCCGACACCCACCTCTAGTATCGGGGGCTCCAGGTGTTCTCCAGCCGCCGAGGCGAAGAGCTTCACGCCATCGGGGTGCACGAGGAAGACCTGGCCCAGCCTTTGGAGGGGCCTCTTGCCATGGAGGCGGAGCACGCTCCTCAGCCAGGATAGCAGGTTCCGCGGTTCTCGTGGGAGTGGAGGGACCCTCATCTCCTAGACCTTGTCTTCTCGATCCTGTCTAGGTAGTCTAGGAATGGGGCGTCCGGCTTCTCCGGCTTGATGAAGAGGTAGTATTTGGCCTCGCCGCGTATCTCCTCCAGTATCTTGTCCCTGAGGGCCTCGATAGGATCGGTTTTCAAGGCCTTCTTGACTTCGCTGAAGCTCTTGAACCTCTTCTGCCCCCTTATCTTGAGGAAGTTTAGGAGGGTCCTCTTACCTACTCCCTTGAGTAGAGCTAGGCTGTGTAGCCTTATATTGATCGGTTGTGCTATGTTGAAGAACTCCACGAAGTCCTTCTCGCGCAGTTCGATGATCCTGGCTATAGCTTCCTCCAGGTTGCGCTTGGCCAGGTCTGATAGGTCCTCGAACCTCAGGGGCTTCCTGGGGACCACCAGTATCTTCTCGGGAAGCCCCCTCTCCGAAGCAACGCTCTTGAGGGCTTCGAGTCTGTCCAGGACTATTATCCTGGGGTCGGCGGCCTCCAGGTCCATCCGCAGTATATCGACTAGCTCCCTGTCCTTATACTGTAGTGGGAGGCAGTAGATGCGCTTGTCTGCTCCCGGCAGGCACGCTAGAAGGGCTGTGACGCGCCTAGGCCTTGAGGATCGTGGGCCCGGGGGTATCACTACCGTCCTGGGAACCTCTCGGGCGAGGGTGACCGTTTCCATCAGGTCGACTTCCTCAAGCGGGATCCCGTCTACAAGCGTGAACCTCCGGATCCCCACTGCCTGGGCTATGGGAACCTCCCTGTGTTCCCTGTGCGGGTCTGCATAGTAGCCGGAGGGCATGTAGTCTAGGACTATCGCTGTCTTCTCCAGCTCAGCCGGATGGGGTTCCGGCCTAGCCTGCCTCCGCGGATCTCGGAACTGCCTCGTCATCGGAACCACCCTCGGCCCACCCTACACTATAGCGCCGGGGGGTATAGAATATTAGTGTGTAAAGCTATTCCTCGGGGTAAGAGGACTCGCAGTACTCCCTGATAGCCTCTAGGATGCCCTCTATTAGGCTCTCATCGTAGACGAACTCCTTCTTCATGGAGAGGATACTCCTAACCTCCCCAGGGTCTGAAGGACATATGTTTACAATGTTGACCGCGACATCCTCGTCGAGGCCAAGCCCAACGAGCTTCTCCACAGCACCACGCGCCTTATCGGGATCCTTGTCTCCGAAGACCCGGAGGTAGCCGAGCGTCTTGTCAACGGTTATTATAACTCCGAACTCCTTCTCGCGCACCCTATCCTCAAGGAGCCTACGGGCCTCAGAGTAGGTTACATACTTCTCCTTCACTATCCTACGCTCCAAGCCGGCCACCCATACAAGCACTATATAGGGGTGTGCTAGGCCTTTAGAGGCCTTATGTGCTCGGGTGTGACTATGAGGAGCTTCTTCTTCCTGCCCAGGTACACCTCGACCTCGTAGGCCCTACCCCTCCTGCCGACAATGGTCCCAGTCAGCCCGTGGAACCTCCTGTGGGGCATCGCGTAGTGGAAGGAGGGATCGATCTTTATGGCCACCTTGTCGCCCACCTTGTAGGGGTGAAGCAACACGCTCAGCTTGGGTACCGCACCCTTCTCCCTAACCTTCTTGCGCAACAGCTTCCTAGTCCGCTGCCTATAGCCCCTCGGCGGCTTAACCATACCCGTCTACCCGGTCAGATACAAGCACGCCCTACAGGGTTTTAAAGTAGAGGGTCTAGTGCTCCACGTATAGCACGTCGAGTTCAACGCACTCG
Organism: Candidatus Thermodiscus eudorianus; assembly: GCA_015521085.1. NCBI lineage: Archaea > Thermoproteati > Thermoproteota > Thermoprotei > Acidilobales > Acidilobaceae > Thermodiscus > Thermodiscus eudorianus (SeqCode). The sequence goes on along the minus strand of WAOW01000008.1, from coordinate 21,781 downwards.
GACCTAGCCCCTAGGTATTCGGAGAAGCTAGGCCTTGTTCTCCCCTCGTCGCCCGAAACCAGCTCCTTCACATAGAGTCCCCCCTCGCTCGAAACAAGGCACTCGATCACGCCCCTGGCTATACTGGTGCATTTGACGCTGTAGACTGTCCTCTTGCGGAGGACGTCTGGCCTCCTGTGGAGCACGCGGCGCGGAGTCCTCTGTAGGACCACCCTATTGCGGAAGAATTCTTCCAACCCCCTGAGTTCTTCGCCGCTGACCTCCTTCTCAACCGCTATAAGCGCCTTGTATATCTTCCTGGTCCTAGAGTGCTCCTCCTTGTAGTACCGTATCATTCTACGATCGGCGTATCCATAAACCCTGAACTCCACCAGCCCCCGGGCCTCCCTGTTAGCCCACTCCTCCAGGTCTGCGAGGGTGAACCTCCTACGCCTAGGGACCTTCAACTCTATGACCGCGGGCCTCCCGGAACCCAGCATGCGGGCGTCAACGTCCTCCCTCCCACTAGCGTGGAGGACCAGCCTCTCGGCGCCAGTCAGCCTGAGCAAGCCCCAGGCGGCCTGCTCCACGCTGAAATAGCGGGGTCCCTCGGGGCTGGGCCAGTAGGCCTGGCTTATGAAGCGGGCCTTCTTCCAATACCTGACCCTTAAGAGTAGGCTGTTCACTTGCAAGTCCAGGCTCCCGGAGGGGTAGTGGACTAGGAGCGTTGCCTCGGGCTCGGCGAAGTCCGGCTTCATCTCCTCATCCATTATACGCTTCCCGACCTCCCTGCGTATCTCGGCCCTTATGCTCTCGCCGAAGGGGAGCTGGAACTCCTCCCTCAGCCTCCTCTCCCTCTCCTCTATGGGGCGATCGACCTTGACGCCGACGACGTAGCGAGTGACGTCATAGGCTTTGAGGAGCGACTTGCCCTTGGCAGAGGATTCCTCGATTACCCTATCGAGCAAGCCCCCGCAAATGTAGCACTTCCTCGGCTCAAGACGCTCCCCGTAGAGCTTCTCGTAGAGCGGCCCTGCATGCCCTCCTATGTTCGGGGCTATCTCCTTGAACCTCTCCATGGAGCCGGGGAGGCCCAGTCTTATCCTCTCATGGAGCATCATGACAATGGTCTTCTTGAGGGCCTCACCCCTGTCCCTGTTACTCCACCCATAGCCCAGGCCCGCGAACAGCCTCCCCAGGCACCGGTCGCAGAGCGGATACCTCTCCAGCACCCTCAACGCCTTGCCTGGCACGCTTCCCTGCTCTCGATCCTCGCCCTCCAATACACCTGTTCCCGCGGATCCACAGGGACGGGTCGAGATCCATAAATACCCATGCCATAGCCCAGACAAGCTCGGGCACGCATGAAGCTAGTCGTAGTGAGTGAGAGGGTCCCTCTAGCCCGCTGGATACTCCTACACCTTAGATCCAAGGAGACCGGGACCAGGGAGTTCAGAGAGTGGATGAGGAGGGCCGGCGCACTCCTAGCAGCCCATATAAGCAGCGAGCTGGAGTGGGTCGAGAAACGCGTCACGACGCCGCTGGAGGCAGAGGCGGTCGAGCTCGAACCTAGGAACCCCCCGCTCCTAGTGGGTGTTCTGGGCGCCTCGCTACCCCTCCTAGAAGGCTTCGAAACCCTCTACCCCGGCGCGCCGATAGGACTAGTGGCCGCTAGGCGGGTCGAGGAGGGCGGGAGCGTGGATATCAGGGTCTACTATGAGAGGTTGCCGAGCCGCCACGAGGGACCCGTAGTCATAATAGACCCGATGCTCGCGACAGGCTACACGGTTGGAGCCATCGTAGACCTGCTCCGGGAGAGGGGCATGGGCCCCCTAATAGTTGCAGCGGTCATAGCATCTAAGCCCGGCATAACCTACCTAGAGTCCCTGGGAGGGGTCACCGCCGTCTACACTCTGGCCCTAGACCCGCTACTAGACTCAAGGTTCTTCATCGTACCTGGACTCGGCGACGCGGGTGACAGGAGCCTGGGCGTCACCCCACCATAGCCTTCCTGGCCCTAGCTAGGAAGTCACCGAAGTCCCTAGACTCCAACAAGTATTCGATGGCCCTCTCCCTCCCCACCTTCCTGGACAACATGTCTAGGGCATAGAGCAGCTCTCGCTGCTCCCAGCTCTGCGGCCCGCAACCCCTCCTCAGCCTATAGTATGCTATAGCCTCCTCCGCCGAGAGCCCTCGGGCCAGGATGAGGTACGCTGCCACGAGGGTCCCGCTCCTACCGCATCCGGCGTAGCAGTGCACATAGACCCTTAACCCCCGCGCCCGGAGTTCTAAGAGTTTGCGGAGCGCGTTGGCGAAGTTGTTGATCGGTTCGACACCGAAATCCTCTACCTCGAAACAGAACTCGGCAACGCCATTAACCTTGACCCGGCAATCGCTTGCCAGACAGATCACCGCGTCGACCTGGGGCGGCTCGATACACCCCTCGCCAGCATAGAGGCCCTCCTCTATCAGCGAGTACGCATGGCCTCCATAGCACAAGGCACGGACCCTCCATCGGCCGCGGCAGAGCCCGTTTATAGCGGTATAGCCGGGATCCTAGACTCATACCCGGGGCCTAGGAGCGTCTAGGCCTCATTGGACGTCTCACGCCATCCCGTTCCCCCGGTACCCCCTTCGCGCCAGCCACCTACAGCTAGGGCCATTATACTCGCCGACAGGAATGAGGCCAGGGCAATGTAGAATAGGCTCTTCTCGCCCAGCCCCGCTAGCCCTGAGAAGGCTAGTATGGAGCCTGTGATGCCATAGCTGGCCGATACCGCTGCAACCCCGAGAGCCTCGCCTAGGATTGCGGAGGAGAGCTTGTAGAGCGATAGCTCGAAGAAGGGGTAGAGTGGAATTACCCAGGCTAAGGCCATGAGGGGGCCCCTAGCCACGTCTAGACACGTCAGGTATAGAGTGTAGGCCGCCAGGGCAACCGCTAGGATGCTGGAGGGACCCCTGGCATCGACTATCCTGCCGGCGAGGGGCCTTACTAGAGCTGATATGAGGCCGGAGGCCATGTTTGCGAGGGAGTAGAGGTGGACCCCGGCCTCTCTGCTCAGCTTTCCCATATAGATGCTCCCAATGATCTCTACTCCGGTGTAGGAGAGCGCCGCCAACACCAGGATGGGCAGGACGGCTCCTCTACCGCTATAGTGCCTGCGCCTGGCGACCGGCTTAGAGGGTCCCTCAAGTGATAATATCGACAGGTACGCTATAGCGGTGGACGCCCCCGCGGCGACTAGTATAGTCCTTGGCCCTGTTTCGAGCGCCACTATGGGGGCTAGGCTTCCAAGCGTCCAGCCGAGGGTTGAGCCTGCGGTTACCACGCCGAGGCTCTCCCCGCTCTGGCCCGAGTACGTTAACGTGTACGCGTATATCTGGGGGCCGCTGATCGACCAGGACAGGCTTGCGACCGCCACCGAGGCCAGGAGTAGTTTCTCATTGTAGAGGAATAGCCCGGCGCTGGCAAGGCCTATGCCCTCCGCCAGGCCCAGTAGGAATACCAGTCTATAGCCATACCTCTCGGCCAGTACCCCGCCTACTAGCCCAGCTAGAGTTGGCATGGTCTCGGCCGCCGCTAGTAGGAGCAGGTACCCGGGGTCCCCCGAGTAGACCTCCCTGGTGAGGGTATAGTAGGAGGACCATGCAGCTACGTGTATCAGCTGTACTATCGCTAGCTTGGCGTCGGTCCTCACCTATACCTCCACCTTGAGGGACCCTCTGGGCCGCTGGAGCGGTCTATGATGCATTATTTGAATCCTATCTTGGAGAGCTCCTCCTCCAGCTCCCTTAGCCTTTCGAGCTCCGGTATCTCTCCGACCTTCTCCACCCGGTCTATCTCGGCCTTGTCAGCCTCGTAGGACTCCTTGTAGAGCAGCAGGCCCACCCAGACCCCCCTGCCCAGGAGGCATTTGACACAGGCTAGCTTGCCTACTTCAGCCTCCCTCTCTGCTTCTAGCTCTACAGCATAGGCCTCGTCGACCTCGGTCTTCTTCTTTAGGAGGAGCCTACCCGCGATCACCCTGCCCTTGATCTTCGACTTCTTCTCCACGACCACGCTCCTGGCTATCAGGACCCCCTTGAAGGTTCCGCTTATCCTGGCCCTGTCGGCGTATGTCGTGTCGGCCGTGAGGGACCCTCCAACGTCTAGCTCCCTAACCACGCCCGTGGCCATGCTTATGCTACCGCCTGCCGCGAGCTCGTTCGCTATGAGGGTTCCCGAGATCTTTACAGAGCCCCCGGATTTCATCTTGTTGACCCTCAGGTTGCCGTCGACTACAACCGAGCCCCCGGAGCGGAACTCGCCGTTTACAGTTAGGTCTCCCTCGACCTTAAGGGACCCCCCGATGTCTAGGTTGTTGAATTCTATGGGGCCCTTCAGCCTTATGGAGCCTGCGGCTTTTATCTCGCTCAACCGAGTGCACCCTCCGTTTAGCCTATACCGGTGCTAGGCTTATATCCGGTGCTCACAAATTGTGACATGGAGCTGTCCTATGAAGAGGTACCGGTGCAGGCACGACATCGTGGCAAGCATACTGGAGGGCGTTCGAGACGGTGCCTCCAGGATATCCCATATCGCCCGGGCCGCTAACCTACCCCTGGATAGGGCAAGAGCTCTCCTTGAAGACCTGGTGGAGCATGGCCTCCTCATATACGACTACGTGACTAGAGAGTATAGTCTAACCGACCTGGCTTACGAGTGGCTAGCGCTGTACGAGAAGCTGAGGGAGGTCTACGATGCCTCCAGGGTGTAGGCGAGCGTTAGTACCCTGCCTAGACCCCTGGTCATAAATACCGGGACGACCTATGGGTATCCATGGTGTCCTCGCCTTGGGCAGCGCTGAATCCATCCTATCAAGACTCCTAGAAGTCAAGAGCGCCGACATCGACCCCAGTACCGGTAGGCTGTTCACTTACATCTACGAGACCGGGGATGAGGAGCTGAGGAGGCTCGCTAGGAAGGCCTTCGAACTCTTCCTCGACACCAACGCGCTAGACCCTACGGTGTTCAAGAGCGCCCTGTACTTTGAGAAGGAGATCGTGGCCTTCTCTAAGTCGCTAGTAAGGGCGCCCGAGGGGACTGTGGGCACGGTGACCTACGGGGGCACCGAGAGCATAATGCTGGCCGTCAAGGCGGCTCGATGGGTCTACAGGAAGAGGAGGGGCGCCGACGCCGTTCCCGAGGTGGTCTTACCCGTCACGGGTCATCCCTCCATCAGGAAGGCCGCCCACTACCTGTCGATGAGAATCGCAGAGGCCCCGGTAGACCCGGGTTCGAAGAAGGTGGATGTGGAGGCGGTCAAGGAGGCGGTCAACGATAAGACCTCGCTGGTGGTAGTCTCGGCCCCCAACTTCCCCTACGGCGTCGTCGACCCTGTGCGGGACGTGGCGGAGTACGCCCATGACAAGAGGGTGCCCGTGCACGTCGACGCCTGTGTAGGGGGCTTCATCCTACCGTTCCTCGAAGAGCTCGGGGAGAGGATCGAGCCCTTCGACTTCAGGGTCGATGGAGTCACGTCTCTCTCCATGGACGCGCACAAGTACGGGTACACGCCTAAGGGCGTATCAGTAGTACTATTCCGCCGTGAGGAGTATAAGGAGGGCACGGTATACGCGGATCTAAGGTGGCCTGGATATCCCTTCATAAACACGACCGTGCTCTCATCGCGCTCGGCAGCCCCCCTAGCGGCGGCGTGGAGTGTTTTCAACTACCTAGGCCGCGGGGGCTACCTTGAGATGGCTAGGAAGGTTTTATCGGCTAGGGCCAAACTCTACGAGGGGTTGCGGAGACTCGGCTTTAGCTCAGTGGCGCCCATAGAGTCGCCCCTCCTATCCCTCTCCCTGCCCAGTGAGTCGGATCTCTTCAAGTTCCACGCAGGCATGTCCCTGAGGGGCTGGGTCATCGGTCTACAGCCCAGGGTGGAGGGAGTGGCCCCCTACAACATCCATCTAACGATATCGCCGGTCCACGATAGGGTGGCGGGCGAATTCCTTTCAGACGCTAAAGACGTCCTAGAGGGACCCCCTCCAGGGGAGTTGACAAGGATCTACAAGCTATTGGAGGAGGACCCCCTGGCGGCGGCCGGCATGATCGGCGAGACTCCCCTAGACTCGATAATCATTGCTAAGGTGCTCGAATCGCTGCCAGGGGATCTCGCCGAGGAGATGGCCAGGCGGCTGACAGTGGAGGTCTTCAAGTAATGTCGAGGAGGGCAGTGCTCCTCGCAGGCCTCGCAATCACGGTATTCGCCTCGCAGGCGATATGGATAACCTTCTCGCCCGTGGGCAGTCTAGTGGCTAGGGAGCTCGGCGTCTCCAAGGAGAGGATCGGCCTCCTGGCTATAACCTACCCGGTCTTCTTCCTCCTACTGACCATCCCCTCCGGCCTACTCCTAGATAGGAGCTTCAAGAGGTGGCTCTCCCTAGGAGTGTACTTGACCGTGCTGGGCGGCGTGCTTAGGCTGGCGTCCCCAGGCAACTACTACTGGCTCCTCTTCTGCCAGTTGCTCGGCGCCCTCGGCCAGCCCTTCCTGCTCAACTCATTCGCCCCCTTCGCGAGCAGGGTCTACCCCGAGAAGAGGGAGATGGCTGTATCGCTGCTCAGCTTCTCCATGTACCTGGGCATAATATACGGGCTTGGCTCCGGCTACTGGCTCTACACGAGGTACGGCTTGTACATGCTCCTCGCCCCCCTCGCGCTAGTGTCGCTGCTGGGCGGCGTACTCTTCGCATACGGGGCCTGGGGGTACAGGTTCCCGGGTGTTACGGCGGGCGAGAGTGTTAGGGGCGAGTTGAAGAGGGTAGCTGGCTACAGGGAGTTGTGGCTCCTGGGGATTGTGCTGGGCTTGGGGGTCGCCTTGTTCGACAATATGTCGATCTGGCTAGAGTCGGCCCTGGCCACGGTGGATCTAGGCGATATAGCCGGCTTGTCGGTTGCGTTGAGCCTCCTCCTAGGGCTTGTTGGAGTGGCCTTTATACCGACGCCGGTGGCTAGGAGGGGTAAGAGGACCCTCTACATAAGGGGGGTCACCCTAGCCGGTATACTCGTATACTATGGCCTGGCGCTCTACACGGCCAGGTACACGGTCCTGACACTGATTCCCCTGCTCGGCCTGTTAATGCTACCAGCCTACCCGATAATCATGGAGTGGATAAGCACATTCTACCCTAGGAAGGTTCACGGGAGCGCTTCGGGCTTCATAGGGTTCGTCTCGCGTATATTCACGGTGATCCTGGCCAGCGTTGCTGTATTCTTCATTGAATCGCCTAGGAGCTACTTCAGCTTCCTCGGGACACTCGCCATAGTGGCCTTCATAGTGGCGCTATTGCTGCCGGGAGACAAGTAGTTTGCCGGAGGATGGCGCCGCGGCCGGGATTTGAACCCGGGTCACGGGCTTTCTGTAGCTCCCGCCTCCGCCCCCGGTCTACAAGCAAGACCTCCACCGCTCCTTATAAGGTTTTACGCGTATCTCGCCCACATCCACCCGGCTAAGAGCCCCCTCGGAGACGCGCCCTAGAGGATAGGCGAGGGTCCCTCATTTTATCCTGCGAGGATCCCGGGGGTGGGGCGGAGGCGGGCCCCTTGACAGGCCCGCATACTAGGCCAGGCTATACTACCGCGGCGCCCGGCCGGTATTCCGGGTGTTAGGGGCTGGAGGGTAATAAGGATTGCTTGGACGCGGGGTCTACCTACTACGCGGGCCCGGGATGCTTAGGGTTGAGGAGGGAGAGGGGGAGGTACTGGGCTACCCCGTGTCGGCGGGTGATTCCATCGTTGTCCCCGTTGGACGCGGCGTGCTAGCCCGCTTCCGGGAGGGGTCTAGGGCCAGCTATACTGGTAGGTGGGAGGCCGTCGACCCGGGGGTTTATGATGATTGGGATAGGCTTGCCTCTAGCCTGGCAGTGCCGGGCAGGATCTTGCTGGTCGGGCCTAGTGATAGTGGTAAGAGCACCCTCGCGTCTTGGATAGCCAACAAGCTCGCCAGCGCTGGCGGCAGGGTGCTTTATGCCACCGTCGATATAGGGCAGAACGAGAACTACTGCCCGGGCTTCACTAGTAGTAGTGTAGTGGAGGGACCCTTCATACCTGGATCCGGCGGGAGGCTCTATAGGGTATGTTTCGTGGGATCGTTCACCCCGAGGGACGCCGTACACAGGTACATCGGGTGCTCTAGTAACATCTTGAAGGGCTGGACCTCGCCAGTAGTATTCGATACCGACGGGTGGGTGTCTCCCTGGGAGGGGTTGGAGTCAAAGGTGGCAGTCGCGGAGGCGGCCGGTGTGGACCGGGTTGTAGCTGTTGGACTGGAGGAGAGGTATGTCGAGTTTCTACGCAGGAGGCTCGCCAGCGTCGAGGTCTCCTCGATACCCCCGCCCTACCGGGGCTCCAAGAGCAGGGAGGAGAGGAGGATTCATAGGGAGAGGCTGATCGCCAAGGCGCTAGCAGGGGCTAGGGAGAGGAGTTACAGCCTGGACCGTGTGCCCCTCTACGGGGCTCCCCTATTCGCGGGCGAGCCCCTTGACCCCAGGCCCTTCTCCGAGATGCTAGGCTCCACCGTGTATTACGCTGAGAAGGCTGGCGGCGGGGTCCGGCTTGTCGTGAGGGGCAGGGCCAGGCCCCAGCCTGGCGTCGTCTTTGTGAGGAGCGGGTGGGAGAGGGGGCTACTGGTCAGCCTCTGGCGCGGGGACCTCGGTTTCCCAGGCCTCGTGACCAGGGTTAACTATAGGGCCAGGACCATCTACGTTTTGACGGGCTTCGAGGGCGATCCCGAGTACATCGAGGCTGGTGCCGCGAGGCTGGATCCAGACTCCTTCAGTGGTAGGGCGAGGTGGTGAGGATGCATATGTCAACCGTTATCACCCAGTTCACCGTGCTATAGTGGAGGGGTGGCGGTCCTTTGGCTTGCGGGGAGAAGGTCGTCCATTTCACTAGAATCGAGGAGAAGACTGTGCCCGCGGATATGGCTGAGGGGACTACTATTAGGTGGCTTATCTCGGGCAGCGACGGGGCGCGCAACTTCTACATGAGGCTATTCTCCATGAAGCCCAGGGCCCATATAAGACCGCACTTCCACCCGTGGGAGCACGAGATATACATAGTGTCGGGGAGTGGTAGGGTTAGGATAGGCTCCAGGACATATAGCGTTGGAGAGGGCTTCGCCATCTATATCCCGCCGAACGTCGAGCACGAGTACTGGAGCGGGGAGGAGGGCCTCAGGTTTATCTGCGTGATCCCGGCTAGACCCACGGCCGAAGAGAGGGAGGAACCAGTGGAGTGCTAGGCCTCCCTTATCCTCTTGAGGTACTCCTTGAGTGCTTCGACGTTCCAGGGATGCACGGTCTTCCTCCTCTTGTCGACGCGTATCCCTAGTTTCCTGGCCTCGGTGGGGGTTAGCCCAGCCTCTTTTAGCTCCCCTAGGCTGAAGCCCCTGCCCTTGCGGGTCCCCTGGTCTATGCCTCCGTGCTTGAAGAGCCTCGGCTTCTTCACTATCGGGACCGGTGGCTCCACCTGCTTGCTCATCCCCGTTGCACCCGTCAGGTAAGCTTGGGCCTGTAGAGTTTTAAGAGTTGACGCGAGGCCAGTAGGCCGCGCCACTTGGCGTAGACAGGCTCGCTTATCCCAGCCTTCTCAAGCAGCTCGCATAGCTTGCAGATCCTCCTGTCCCTGCTGGTAGGCTCGCCGCACCTCTCACACCTCGGCAGTTGCTGTGGCTTTAGGCCCGCAGCATCCTCTGCGAGCAGTGCGTCTAGGGTTTCCATGAACCTTATGAGCGTCCCCGGCCTCTGCTCCTCCAGCACGTAGAGCGCCCGCCTCACCCTGGCCCTGAGGGTGGGCCTCATGTTTATGTAGGCGCACTCGGTCTCCTGTAGGGGGAAGCCTCCTAGGTATGCGTAGGTCGCTGTCTCCCACTCGTATATCTTCCTGACGGGCTTCACCCTTGGGACTATTAGCGGGCTCGCCGGGCTGGAGAGGGGGTGTTGGCGTAAGAGTCCCTCCCAGTCGCCTCTCAAGAGGTTTATGAAGGCGGCCTGGCTCTCATCGTCTAGGTTGTGGGCTGTCACTGTCTTGTCGGCTCCATACATGCGGGCGTAGAAGTTTAGTATCCTCCTCCTGGATATGCCGCAGAACGTGCAGGGGCTTATCCTCAGCCTCCTCTCCATGGCCCTGTCGACTATCTCGGAGAGGGTGTACCCCGTGTATTCCCTTATACTAGTCATGACGTGGTCTACGCCGTACTCTAGAGCCTTCCTCCTCACCCTCTCAGCGTACTCCCGCCGGTTGTAGCCCGGTATTCCCTCGATTATGGTCACCGCTATGATCCTGCCAGGGTCGTGGATCCTGGCTAGGGTATCTAGGAGGACCCAGCTGTCCTTCCCCCCGGAGAGCCCTAGTAGTAGAGTGTCTCCGGGGTCTATCATGCCCCATCTCTTGACCTCACGTTCTATCCTACCGCGTATATCCTTGAGGAAGCATTCCCTGCACAGCTTCAGCCCCGTGTGCTTCTGGTAGACTACCGCCTTCCTCACGCCGCACCTGTCGCAGACCGTCATCCCTTCCTTGTACCCTCCTGCCTACTATACGTGGCTAGGGGTTATAGGCTCGATCTACTCCCATAGCCTCCGTGGTTGCCCGGGCATGCCGTGCCCCGTCTTCGTGTTCGACTTCGACGGCGTCATCGTCTCGGAAGGAGGTTTGCGTACGCGCGGGGTCGAGGCACTTGGCGAGGCGCTAGAGATGGGTGGACGCGTCTACATTGTTTCGGGGAGGAGGCCCAGTAACAGGGGGTATATAGGCGGCATCCTCCGGGAGGCGGGGTTCAGCGTTGCGAGGCTCGGGGGCCTTTACCTGCGCGAGTCCGGTAGCGAGGAGTCTTTCAAGCTGGAGACCTACATCCGCATACGTGACCTTGAAGGGTGTATAGGCGAGATCCACGATGATAATCCCGAGGCCCTCTGGCCTGCTCGGAGGCTGGTCGAGCACGGCCTCATACTACACTATGACGAGTATTGCGAGGCGATCTACGGCTATAGTATCTTGAGGTCTTGTAGGGAGGCGTAGAGCCTCTTGAGTATCCTCAGAGTGGCCCCCCAGAGCACTCCCCCAGCGACCCTGTAGCCTGTAACGACTACCCCACGCTTGGGATGCCTTATCTCCTCCTCGCCACGGGCTAGGATTGAGAGGGGCTGTAGGAATACGGCGTCTATCTCATCGGAGGCCGGCATCGGGCATAGGGGCCCCCTTGGCACGGCCAGGACTGGGTGTATCAGCACGTCCCCCCTTAGGGTCTTCTCCGGCTCTAGCCGGCCCACCACACCGACGTACCTGGGGTGTATCCAGGCTTCCTCCCACGCCTCCCTTAGGGCTGTCTCCTCAACGCTCTCCCCGTCTTCTATATGGCCTCCTGGGAGCGCTATGTCGCATGACCAGTAGCTCTCGGCCCTGCAGTTCTTGCGGACTAGGAGTACCCTTGGAGGGTTTCCCCAGAGGAGTACTAGTACAGCCGCCTCCCTCAAAACCCACACCGGCTCCTGCTACTAGTATGTGTTTGTGAGGCAAACTATATATTGGCGCTCGCACATTACTTGGTCTCCATGACTATGAACCCCACAAGGGTGGACATAGGAATGGCTTCTAAGAGAAGAGGAGTGGGTAAAGGAGCCCTTGTAGCGGCCATCGTCATCATACTGATCATAGTGGTTGGAGCAGTCTACATGATGCAGGGCCAGAAGAAGGCGGAGAAGGTCGTCGTAATAGGAGTGACTGATAAGATAACAGACCTCGACCCGGCCAACGCCTACGACTTCTTCACATGGGAGGTACTGAGTAATGTAATGGCGGGCCTGGTCAAGTACGACCCCGATACCGGTAAGATAGTTGGAGACCTGGCCACGAACTGGGAAGTCCAGGAGGGCGGCAAGGTATGGATATTCCACCTCAGGAAGGACGCCAAGTTCGCCGACGGCACCCCCTGTAAGGCCCAGGACGTTGTCAGGAGCGTCAAGAGGGTTATGAAGATACAGGGCGACCCCAGCTGGCTCGTCACCGACTTCGTGGACGACGTCCAGGCAGTCGACGACTACACGGTGAAGTTCATACTGAAGACGCCGGCCAGCTACTTCCTCGCGCTAGTGGCGACGCCACCGTACTACCCGGTGCACCCCAACTACCCCGACGATAAGATCGCGAGCGACGCCACATGGGGAGGCTGCGGGCCCTACATGATAAAGGAGTGGGTAAGGGACGAGAAGCTCGTCCTCGTGCCTAACCCGCACTACTATGGCGAGAAGCCTAAGAACGACAAGGTCGTGATAACATTCTACTCCTCGGCCAACGCCCTGAAGAACGCCCTGGAGTCGGGCCAGGTCGACGTGGCGTGGAGGACGCTCAACCCAGAGGACATAAAGGACCTGAAGAGCAAGCCCAACTTCAAGGTAATAGAGGTACCCGGCCTCTACATTAGATACGTCGTCATAAAGACAGACGCCCCACCAACCGATAACGTACTCGTGAGGAGGGCGCTGGCGGCCGCGGTCGACAGGAATGAGATCGCCCAGACCGTGTTCAAGGGCACAGTCGAGCCCCTCTATAGCATGGTGCCCAAGGGCCTATGGAGCCACATCGACGCCTTCAAGAAGTATGGAGACGGCAACATAGACCTAGCCAAGCAGCTACTACAGCAGGCGGGCTATAGCGAGGACAACAAGCTGCACATCGAGCTCTGGTACACGCCAACCCACTATGGAGACACCGAGGCCCAGCTCGCTGCTATACTGAAGGAGCAGTGGGAGAGGACTGGTATGATAACCGTGGACGTGAAGAGCAGCGAGTGGAGCCAGTACGTGGACCAGCTGAGGAGCGGGCAGATGATGGTTAGCCTACTCGGCTGGTATCCAGACTACCTGGACCCGGACGACTACCTGACGCCCTTCCTGGCCTCCTCTGCCAACGGCTGGACCGGTACAGGGTACTCGAACCCGAAGGTCGACCAGCTCCTCAAGCAGGCTCAGACCCTGACCGACCAGAACGAGAGGGCCCAGATCTACAAGCAGGTGCAGGAGATCCTAGCCGATGACGTGCCCTACATACCATTGATACAGGGCAAGCTCTACGTAGTGACCTCGGAGAACGTCGAGAGCCTCAAGATAAGCCCGCTGATGTTCCTGCTCTACGATACCATACAGGTTAAGGGCTAGGCGTGGACAGGATAGTTCTACTAGTAATTCCTCTTTTCCCATTTTTCTGGCCATGAACCGTGCAATGTAAATAGTCCTTCTGGGTCCTGCCTGCCAGTTGGATGGTGCTGACGGCGTGGGACGCCTACTCAGGTATGTGGTTGTGAGGGCATTACTCATAATACCAACCATACTAATACTCTACACGCTGATATTCATAATACTCCGCGTCATACCCGGCAACCCCATACTCTCGGCTCTGGGCACCCACTACGTTCCACCCGAGATACTGAAGGAGAAGATGCACAGGCTGGGGCTGGATAAGCCCCTCTATGTACAGTATTTTGACTATCTCTGGAGAGTGCTCCACGGTGATTTCGGCGAGAGCATGGTTATAGAGGGCAGGTCCATAACTCACGATCTAGCCTATAGGATCCCTGCAACCATCGAGTTGACCGTGTGGGGCTTCACGGTCAGCGTCTTGCTGGGGATACTAACGGGGACTATCGCGGCGGTCAAGAGGGGTAGCAGGATCGACTACGCCATGAGGGTTTACGGCATAGTGGCCTACACCCTCTTCATACCGTGGCTTGGAAGCCTCCTCATACTATTGTTCTCGGTCTACCTGGGCTGGCTCCCGAGCGGGGGCAGACTCGACCCCTCCATCGACCTCGACAGGATAACCGGGATCTACACCCTCGACTCCCTGATAACGGGCAACATATACGCCTTTGTGAACGCCCTGAAACACCTCGTGCTACCCAGCATCACCCTAGGCATCGTCTTGAGCGGAGCCTATACGAGGCTGGTTAGATCTAACCTCTCCGATATACTGCAGGCCGACTTCATCAGGGCTTACAGGTCCAGGGGGCTGCCCGAGAACAAGGTACTACTCTACGCCCTGAGGAACGCTATGATACCGATAGTGACCTACATGGGGCTACAGCTAGCCATACTGCTGGGCGGAGCGGTCTTGACCGAGACTACATACTCGTGGCCCGGACTGGGCAGTTACCTCTTCGAGAAGATCCAATACCGCGACTACAGCGCCATACAAGGCACTATAGTAGTCTTCGCGTTCATAGTAGGCGTCGTGAGCCTCATCGTCGACATAATCTACGCCCTAGTGGATCCGAGGATAAGGTATTGAGGGGTGGAGGCCGTGGTCAAGCCTGGAAGCATGCTCTCGGGCATCACCGGTGAGGTTTTCGGCAGGAAGCCCGGCCGGGGACTACTCGTAACAGGGCTCTCCCTGATAATGGTATTCATACTTCTCGCCGTGTTCGCGCCGTGGATAGCCCCCTATGGCCCTACGGAGAGGAGTGTCCCCGGGGAGCTAGCGGGTACGCCCCAGCCCCCCGACAGGAGCCATATATTCGGTACGACAGAGCTTGGATACGACGTCTTCTCACGTATCGTGTGGGGGTCTAGGATCGTACTCTACGTCGTAGCGCTATCAGCGATACTCTCAATGGCCATGGGCGTCCCCCTGGGCCTGGTCTCGGGCTACTACGGGGGAGTCCTTGATAGGGCTTTGAGCATGGTGATGGATAGCATCTACGCGTTCCCTGGGATCGTCCTGGCCCTTGCCGTTGCCAGCGTCCTCGGCCCCAGCCCCTCGAACGCCGCTATATCCCTGAGCGTGGTCTACGTGCCCACGTTCTTCAGGATGGTCAGGGGCCAGGTCCTTGAAGTGAGGGAGAGCCTCTACATAGAGGCGGCTGAGGCCCTCGGCTACCCGGACAGGCACATTATGCTTAGACACGTCCTGCCAAACGTGGCTCCCACTGTGCTCGTGGTATTCGGCTTGGCGGCTACGGACGCCATATTGACCGAGGCGGGCCTAGCCTTCTTCGGCCTCACCGTATCCTATCCGAGCCCCGACTGGGGGCTCGACCTGAGGGTGGGGTTGAGGTATATAGACCAGGGGATGTGGTGGACGACCCTCTTCCCGGGGCTCGCAATAACCCTACTAGCCCTGGGCTTCGCGCTCGTGGGAGAGGGCCTTGGAGAGAGGTACGCTATAAGGACTGAGAGGTGAGAACCGTGGAGGCACTGGTTAGGATCGAGGGCCTCAGCGTACACTACTATACCCTGACTGGGGTCGTCAAGGCTGTAGATGGGGTTAGCCTTGAGATACCCAAGGGGGAGTTCGTGAGCTTCGTGGGAGAATCTGGGAGTGGTAAAAGCACTCTCGCACTAGCCCTACTCCGCCTCGTCCCTCCCCCCGGGGTAATCGCCTCTGGGAGGATCATCTTCGAGGGAACAGACCTAACCAGGCTACCGGACTCGAAGATGAGGGAGATAAGGGGTACTAAGATCTCAATGGTCTTCCAGGACCCCATGACGAGCCTAGACCCTGTTAGGAAGGTCGGGGACCAGATAGCAGACGTCTACCTAACTCATGGGGTGACCCGGGACAAGGAGGAGGCAATCAGGCTTGCGAAGGAGGCGCTCGAAATGGTGGGTATCCCTGGCGACAGGGTCTCCTACTACCCACACCAACTGAGCGGGGGGCAGAGGCAGAGGGTCCTCATAGCAGCGGCTGTGGCGTTGAAGCCCTCACTACTCATAGCTGACGAGCCAACGACTGCGTTGGACGTTATCGTGCAGGCCAAGATAATGGACTTGCTGGAGGACTTGATGAGGGAGCTCAAGATGACTGTGCTACTAATCACACACGATATAGCACTAGCGGCTGAGAGGAGTAGCAGGATAGCTGTAATGTATGCGGGCAGGCTCGTGGAGTATGGCCCCGTCGACGCTATAGTGGAGGATCCGCTCCACCCCTACACTAAGGGATTGCTCGACAGCGCCCCAGACCTATGGGGGCCCAAGAGGATCGCCGGGATACCGGGCAACCCGCCGGACTTGAGGAGGCCGCCCCCGGGATGCCCGTTCCACCCGAGGTGTCCGAGTAGATTCGAGCCCTGTGACAGGGTAGAGCCTAAGCTGGTCGAGGTCGATGGGAGGCTGGTTGCATGCCACCTGTATAGGAGGTGAGCGGGTTGGGTGAGCCCCTGCTTGTAGTCGAGGGCCTGAAGAAGTACTTCGTCCAGGGCGGCGGCTTCCTAGCCGGAGAGAGACACGTTGTGAAGGCCGTCGACGGCGTTAGCTTTACGGTGGATAGGGGTGAGACCCTTTCCCTCGTCGGAGAGTCAGGCTGTGGAAAGACTACTACTGGGAGGCTCGTTTTGAGGCTATTGGAGCCCGATGAGGGTAGGATAGTGTTTGACGGCGTCGACATAACCCACATGTCGAGGAGGGAGCTCAGGCCCTACAGGACTAGGATGCAAATGATATACCAGGACCCCTATGCGAGCCTGAACCCGCGTAAACCCGTGGGAGAGGCGATTGCAGAGCCCCTACTGGTCCATGGGCTCGCCACTAGAGAGGAGGCCCGCGACAGGGCCATGGCCATGTTGGAGAGGGTGGGGCTTACCCCAGCGGAGGACTTCTACGAGAGAATCCCCAGCCAGCTGAGCGGAGGGCAGAGGCAGAGGGCTGTCATCGCTAGGGCCATGATCCTTAAGCCCGAGTTCGTGGTTGCCGATGAACCGGTCTCGATGATAGACGTGTCTATGAGGGCCTCTATCCTGGAACTGCTAAAGAGCTTCCAGGAGGAGTATGGGCTCGCCATGATCTTCATAACACACGACCTATCCGTGGCCAGGATCATCTCGGACAAGATCGCAGTCATGTACCTGGGCAAGATAGTCGAGTACGGCGAGGCCGACGAGGTGCTGAGGGACCCCCGGCACCCATACACAATGGCCCTCGCCACGGCAGCGCCTAGCATAAGGCTGAGGAGGAAGAAGAGGCTTGAGATAAAGGGCGAGATCGCCGACCCGAGGAATGTGCCCCCCGGCTGTAGGTTCCACACGAGATGCCCTTTCGCCGAGGAGAAGTGCAGGGTTGAGGAGCCACCGTTGAGGGAGGTGGAGTCAGGGAGACGGGTCGCGTGCCACTATCCACTAGCCAAGGGCTACTTGGAGGGGTGGCTCAAAGGGCAGTAGGGGGTAGCCGCGGCGTCTCATGCGGGCCTTGTCTTCACCAGCCACTACACCGCCAATGCTTCCATGACCTCTAGACCCGGGTTCTGAGCCTCTGTCATCCGCCAGCAGCTACCCCGCACTCCTGTAGGTCGGCCGGGAACCCTTATTACATCCAACCCGTAATTACCAGAGTACGGTGCCTGGCTGTAGAGGGCCCGTAGCTCAGCCAGGCAGAGCGGCGGGCTCCAGACCCGTAGGTCGGGGGTTCGAGTCCCCCCGGGCCCACCACACACGCCGAGTAAGAACACGGGCCCTAACTCCATCAGTATAGTCGAGCCTGGAATCTATTCTGGGATCTCCTAAATAGTTCATAATACTCTTAAACTTTAAAGCCCTCTGGAACACGCCTACAAGAACCCGGTGCCCTCCTAGTGCCAGGGAGAGCCAACGCAGAAGCCACGCTGGAGTTCCGGGAGCCGGGTAGAGTCGTAGTCTATGGTATAGGCAAGCCCAAGACCGTAGAGCTGCCCGAGGAAGTCATCGAGTGGCTCAAAAAGAGCATAGCCGCTAGAAGGGTGCTCGAAGAACTAGTAACCCACTACAAGTACAGGGCGAGGCTGAGCAACCCCAGGGCCCTCAGGAGCCTAATCCTACTACTATACTCAAGGGCCCACGGGATACCACCCTACAAGACCGCCAGGATCTATGGAGTGGCCCCGGAGCAACTCTATAGAATGGAGAGGGGCCTGAGGAAGGACGGGCTATACGAGTTCGTAATGGACCTGCTGTCCCTGGAGGAGACCCAAAACCCCTAAAACCCCCATAAAGCTCTATCATGGATGGGCGCCGGGGTAGCTCAGCTAGGTAGAGCGCCGGGCTGTTAACCCGGTGGTCGGGGGTTCGAGTCCCCTCCCCGGCGCCAACCCCCTGCTAAAGACTTCATGGGAGTCCACTACTATCCTCCCTCCCCGGGAGGTACTCCTCCAGTATACGCTTCACCTCGTCGATAGACGAGTCGACGCCCCTAGGGCAGAAGATGTATACTAGTATTCCCTCTCCGACGCCGTAGTTTATGACGGGCCTGTAGGGGTCGAGGACCCTTACCTCTCCTTTCAGCTCCTTCTCGACGCGATCGCATCTACCCCTGCCTCTCCTCAGGCCGAGCCAGGCCTTCGTGAACCCTATGGTGCGCGAGAAGTGTATTCCGAGTCTCACGATCTCCGATACGGAGTCCGCTGGCTTGGAGTGGCGGGGCGATAGCGTGCGTATTATCTCCAGGTACATGTAGCTGGCCTTTGGTATGGCTAGTAGGAGGGTTTCCCCGCTTCTGAGCCTGGTGGAGACCAGGATGTATCCTCCCTTATACAGGACCCCGTAGGCCTCTGGCTCCAGGAGCCCGAGTACCTCGTATATGAATTTCTTCAGCCGCCTGTAGTAGGATACTGCGAGCCCGTATATCAAGGCTACATCCACTGGAAGCGTCGCGAGTACTACGAGCAATGCCAGGAGCAGGTTCCTGTCTCTGGTGGCTATATAGCCGTAGAGTGAGGCGGCGGCTGTCGCTATCGTCCCGGCGAGTATTATCTTCATGATCCTCTTAGGCTGATCCTCCAGTCTCTCCAGGGTCCCTCCGCCATATGTGGGCGGGGGTAGTGAGGCGGTCCCTGGCCCGCTGGTCGTAGTCAAGACGGGGTCACGCTCCAAGGCCGTGGAGCGATATACGACGTATTTAAGGGCATTAATTTTTAGTTATAACCCTCGGGTCGTTGACCCGAAGGCGTTGCCACGAGGCGCCGGGGGAGGGGTTAGGGCCTGTAGGTTGTTATGGATAACTCTCCAAAGCCTATGCTCCTATTCTTCCCTAGGCCCATTCTAGCGGCGAGGGCGAAGAGCCTGTCCAGGGTCACGGCTATCTTCCTCGACCGTAGTAGGTAGGATACGTGGCCGACCACTCCCCTGACCTTCCTCAGCCTGCCGGACTTATCCTTGCCGTAGACTATTGTAACCGGCCTTATCCTATAGTCTATCTCGGGCGTGAAGATGTCTGCTAGACGGCCTATCCCGTAAGGCGCATGGTACTCGTCGGGATCCACGCCGTTGACTACCCCGAGCCAGACCCTCATCGCTGAGGCCGCTACGTAGCCGGGTGTGGGGAGGAGCCTGTACTCGTTGGGCGTGTTCTTTATCAACGGTAGGCTCTTCAGGGATGGAGGGGTCATTACCTTCGTGCTCATCACGAGCGGCGTCTTAAAGTCGAGCCGTATAATATCCCCCTTGTCGAGCCCGAGCGATAGGCTTTCTAGGCGCAGCACCTCGATCTCCCAGATCGAGAACTCGATGTTATTGAAGGGCTCCCGCACCGTGCCACTGCAGTCGTAGAGCGAGTAGTCCAGCGGGCTCCCCTCCCGGGTGAAGTACGTTATAGACGCCGTCAACGTCATACCCTCGCGGACAGAGATCAGTTGCTCCTCGCTACCGCGCTTGTACAGGGGCTTGCCGGAGAGCGTGTGGAGCGTTGACAAGGTGACTGGCCTAAACTTCGAGCGAGACTCGTATAGCTCCCTCAGCTTGCCGAAGCAATCGCTAGAATAAATGATGTACTTCGTCACCCTAGAAGTATAGGGGGGCAGTATAACGTTGCCCTTGAAATACAGCTTGAGCTTCAGCGAAACCAGGAACCCGCCAACGTCCTCAAACACCGACCTATAGAGAGGCCCCAATGTCTCATCACTACCTCTAACTTCAATTATAATCGTCTCTACAACCTCCCAATATCCATACTTTCCCAAGAAAAGTCAAATGGTAACTCCAATCACTCATTGCTCTTACTCAATTTTTATCTAACACTAGATACCGGGGGCGGGGATAACGAACCCCGAACGAGCTGATCCGTGATGTGCGGTTGGCACGCTGACCCGCTCGCCCCCTTACCTCTTCACTCTCTCCGGAGCTTATTTACCTTTATCAGGTACTAAGGGCTAGAACCCGTAAACATGCTCGTTCCCCACTCTTGCCTTGCTTATTTTGAACGATAGTATCACGTACCTGGGCCCGCGCCTCGTCTCTTAGTCTTGCTTATTTTGAACAGCATGAAGAATGGCTTTGTGTCGATTACGTGGCCTCTTAGTCTTGCTTATTTTGAACGTTGATAAACGAGCTGCCGATGAAGAACTATCTAGCTCTTAGTCTTGCTTATTTTGAACACAGCGATGAGGGATTCGAGGTAGTGGATTTGCTCTTAGTCTTGCTTATTTTGAACAGCATACGAACGCATAATAAAACACCATATTACTCTTAGTCTTGCTTATTTTGAACGATGAGGAAAAAAGATTTAGTATTAGTATATCTCTCTTAGTCTTGCTTATTTTGAACGGGAGGACACGGTTTGATTGAAGACACCGCTTGCGTAGCCTCTTAGTCTTGCTTATTTTGAACTTGTAATTATTATATAGAGAAGCGTCAGGGCCCAGCTCTTAGTCTTGCTTATTTTGAACTAGACGTTAGTGATGAAGGCCGAGTAATCCCGCTGCCCTCTTAGTCTTGCTTATTTTGAACCTAGAGATGCTGGAGTCTCTTCGTGGACTAGGCCTTACTCTTAGTCTTGCTTATTTTGAACACAATCACGCTTCCACCACCTCCAGGATCCCATACCACTCTTAGTCTTGCTTATTTTGAACCTGACGGAGACGAGGGCGGCCTTGATGTTGAATCTCTGCGCTCTTAGTCTTGCTTATTTTGAACTAGCTAGTACACCGCCAGCGACATGACGAGGCCTCTTAGTCTTGCTTATTTTGAACAGGAGAACATGGAGCTACGCTCGAAGTACGCTCTTAGTCTTGCTTATTTTGAACTGGGATGTTAGCACGGAAACGCTAGTAGATGGACTCTTAGTCTTGCTTATTTTGAACTAGCACCACACCTCTTTGACTGGTATTACGTGCTCTCTTAGTCTTGCTTATTTTGAACCCTTATCACAAATCACAGTACCATCAGCCAATACACCTCTTAGTCTTGCTTATTTTGAACGGAGTACTCTATTTCGCTTCAGACGCGGACGCGATACTCTTAGTCTTGCTTATTTTGAACCCGTCAGCGAGGCGAGTAGCCTAACAATATTACATCCCTCTTAGTCTTGCTTATTTTGAACTGGCTTACCTCTTACGCCAAAATAAAAGTGATATAATCTCTTAGTCTTGCTTATTTTGAACCTGTACTCTGGGTGGTTCCGGACGAATGCGTGGATCGCTCTTAGTCTTGCTTATTTTGAACCACCTCGACTACGAAGACAGGGACTTGAAGATAGCTCTTAGTCTTGCTTATTTTGAACTCGATCACTTCCACTCTAACACTGTAACACGACTCTTAGTCTTGCTTATTTTGAACTGGAATTTTATTATCAGCTTTTTGAGCGGCTTGTCGTTGGCTCTTAGTCTTGCTTATTTTGAACTGGGTCGGGTGGGGTCCCAGTCCACACTCTTCTCATCTCTTAGTCTTGCTTATTTTGAACACGCTAGACACCCCGGTCTAGTGTTGCAGGCAGGGTCTCTTAGTCTTGCTTATTTTGAACACAGCTATCCACATAGAATAGCTGTTGACGAAGGCTCTTAGTCTTGCTTATTTTGAACTCTCTG
>WAOW01000007.1 GCA_015521085.1 Candidatus Thermodiscus eudorianus | reverse complement strand
TATCAGTGGATCACAGGTTTTTCTACGAGGGAGACCCGGCCGACCGGGTTTCCGAGACGGTTAAGCGCTGGGGAGGCCTGCTATCACCGGAGGACATGGCTGGCTATCATGCAAGCCTGATGGAGCCGGTAGAAATGGATTATCACGGGTGGAAGATACTGGAGATGCCTCCCAACACCCAGGGAGTAACAACGCTACTAATACTCAGACTCCTTGAGCAATCCGAGCCGCCGCACAGTATACGAGAGCTCGTCGACGCATATGCTCTGGCGTACCATGTGAGGGACAACTACCTAGGAGACCCCAGGTACATGACCCAAAGTCCAGCCCAGCTACTCTCAACAGGGTTCATAAACCGGCTAGTGAGAGAGGAAGATACGTGGAGAAGCACGCCGTCAGGGTCGGATACAACATTCCTAGCCGCAGTGGATTCCCAGGGAACAATAGCCCTCGGGATACAGAGTCTCTTCCACCACTTCGGCTCGATGATAACAGAGCCCCACTACCAGGTCACGCTCCACTCAAGGGCCTCGTGCTTCACCTTGAAGAGAGGAGTGCCCAACACCCTAGGGCCCAGGAAGCTACCGTTGCACACGCTCTCAACCGTAATCCTTGAACACGAGTCCAGTATTGTGGGCTATGGGCTCAGCGCGGGCCACTACAGGCCCCAGTTTCACAGCCAGATAGCGGAGAAGATAGCTAGGTTAGGTATGGATCCTTTAGAGGCGTTCAACGGCCCTAGGCTAGCCTGGGTTCCCTGGACTAACAAGATAATAGTTGACCCTGGCCAAGGCGAAACCGTCAATTCTAGGGAGTACCGGGTTATTGAGGGTAGGACAGGGGTGGGAGGAGTCATACACTACTACGATGGGGTTGCACGCATAGCATCGGACACTAGGGGCGAAGGCCTAGCCATGGCCGTGAGGCACTAGCCCCGCCTGAGAAGCCTTATCCCCCTAGCCAAGCACCTCGGGTCCAATGTGAAGGGAGGAGTCCTTATCATATACTTATAGTACTCCTCACCATACTTCCTCAGACACTCTGGCTCCTCTGCCAGCAAGACGAATAGGAGCGCCGCCGAGACGCTCCAGCCGGATCCTAATACCGCGGCGGGGGAAGCGGCTAGTAGAGCTAGGCCCAGAGGGAACAATGCAAGGCCCAGGTGCTGGGGGTGCCTCATACAGCCATATACTCCCTCGACGAACAGCTTGTCAGGCCAGAAGCCACCCTCACCTTTATGAGCGTACAGTCTAAGCGTCCTACCGCCAACACTCGTGAGGAGCAACGAGTAAGCTATGATTAGTAGGCCAGCAGCTCTGAGGAGGATACCAGTTGCCCCGCTGAGAACCCTCCAGGGCCCGGGTGCAAAGTAGTATGGAGCGTAGAGCGTGATTATCCAGACAACCGGCCAGTATAGGAACTTCCAGGCTTGCTTCAACACACATCACCAGTGCTCCGGGTTTAATAGTAGTCAAAGCATTTTCCAAGATTCAAGCCATTCAACCACTGTCATAAGCCCTTCATCTAAGTCAACCGTAGGCCTCCAACCCGTTCTCTCGAGCTTATTTATAGGCACATCCTCGGGAGCCAGTAGTATGTACCTGAGGACCCCTATGAACCTGCTGGCCGGCGCAAGCAGTATTTTCGGGACGGTAACCTTGAGTCCTCCCCTGTTTCTGCCGGCGGCTTTTAGCATGGATTCAGCCAGCTCTAGGCTAGTGTACATTTTCGGCCCTCTAACATTGTATACGCCGCTCTCACCCCTGTCTAATAGGTGGAGTACCGAGTCGGCAACGTCATCGGCGGAGACCAGCGCGAGCTTCAGCTTCTTTCCTCCGAGGACTATGCCTATCCCATGCTTTGCTAGTCTAAGGAGCCTGGGTATGTCGGGGTTTAACGTGTATTTACCGTAGATCCACCCGGGCCGGAGGATTATCCACCTCCACCCTTCCCTGGCTGCTTTTTCCTTCACAGCTCTCTCCGCGTCGCACTTACTCTTCTCATACCAGGTCCTCGGCTTGCACTC